>JBEDKU010000551.1:0-3146 GCA_041172045.1 Verrucomicrobiota bacterium
CGTCAACATCGCCCTGCCCCCGCGCGGCATCAACCCCGCCACCGGCGAAAAATACTGGGACGCCGACGTCACCCACAACGCCAACACGTTTTTCCACAACGGCAAATACTATCTCTACTACATGGGCGAATACGGCGACGGCAAAAACTATCCGATGCACCGCAACCACCAGCGCATCGGCGTCGCCATCGCCACCCATCCCGCCGGCCCGTGGACGCGCATGGACAAGCCCGTCGTCGATATCACCGATGACAAAAAATCCTTCGACTCCCTCTGCGTCACCAACCCCGCCGCCTGCATGCGTCCGGACGGCGGCGTCGTCCTCGTTTACAAGGCCGTGCAATACGTCGAAGGCAAAGAAATGGGCGGCAACGTCCGCTACGGCGTCGCCATGGCCGACCAACCGGAAGGGCCCTATCTCAAAACGCCCGGCCACATCTTCGAGGCCGAGAAGCCCGGCAAACACTGGATGGTCGCCGAGGATCCGTTCATCTGGTTCAGCAAAAAATACGGCAACCGCTACTACGCCGTCACCCGCGACGTCGTCGGCACCTTCTCCGGCTCCTCCGGCGGCATCTGCCTCTTCCAATCCGACGACGGACTCACATGGAAACCCGCCGCCACGCCGAAAGTCCTCGAAAGCCGCTTCACCCTCGAAGGCGGCGGTAAAAGCAACTCCAACATCGAACGCCCCGCCCTGCTCATCGAGAACGACGAACCCACCTATCTCTTCGGCGCCACCGACGGCTATAAAAAAGGCGGTAAAATCAGCACCAACGTGCAAATCCCCCTGATTCCATAGGTCCTATTTCCAAATCCCATGAAACTCATCCTGGCCTCCCTGCTCGCCCTCACCACCATCTCCCCGGCCGACCCAGCCGCCGACGCCCAGGCCGCGACCCTCGACCAGTCATCCCAAAAGCCCGTCGGCCCCAACAAACACCCGGACGCCCAATGGTTTCCCGACGCAGGGCTCGGACTCTTCATCCACTGGGGCCTCGCTTCCGTCGGCGCCACCGGCGACCTCTCGTGGGGCATGCTCGCCAACAAGCCATGGAAGGACAAGACCGTCACGCCTAACACCTATTACGGCTGGGCATCGCAGTGGAAGCCGCACCTGATGGACTATGACCACATGCTGGGCGAGGCCAAGGCCGCCGGTTTCACTTACGCGGTCATGGTCACCAAGCATCACGATGGTTTCACCCTCTGGCCCTCCAAATTTGGTGACCTCGGCACCAGTCGCGATCTCGGTGGCCGCGACTTCGTGCTGGAATTCACCACCGCCTGCCGCAAGCACGGTCTCAAGGTCGGCCTCTACTACTCGCCGCCGGACTGGTGGTTCGACCGCCAGTACAAAAGCTTCTCCATGCGCGGTCCCGCGCTCGACCTGAATCACAAGCCCGTGGAATTGCCGTCGAAACCCGCCGACCATGACGCGAAGCGCAAAGCGCTCGTCGCCGGCCAGGTCACCGAACTTCTCTCTAACTACGGCAGGATCGACCTGATCTGGTTCGACGGTGGCCATGGCGAGATTTCAAACAGCGAAGTCCGCCGTCTCCAGCCCGGCATCGTCGTCAACCGCCGCAACGGCGGCGGCGGCGACTATGGCGACAGCGAAGGCAAACTTCCGGAAAAACGCTTCCAAGGCTGGTTCGAAACCTGCGAAACCTGCTGGCCTGCTAACAAATGGTCCTACACCGAGGAAGCAGGCTGGGACACCGCCCCGCAAGTCATCGAGGAACTCGTCCGCCTCCGCGCGTGGGGCGGCAACCTGCTCGCCAACGTCGGCCCGAAAGGCGACGGCAGCGTGCCGGACCCGGCCCTCACCGCCTGGAAGGAAATGGCAGGCTGGATGAAACACAGCCGCGAGTCCGTCATCGGCGCGGGCCCCGGTCCGTTTCCGGAGTCCGTCAACGCCCCGGTCACCACCGGCAAGGGAGCCGCCTACATCCATTTCCTCCCGGCATTCCAGCAGGAAGTCGTCTGGAAGAACGCGCCTGAATATCGAAAGGCGACCCTGCTGCGGACCGGCGCTTCGATTCCCATGAACTATCAGAACAAAGGACTTCGTATCAGCGTCCCACCCGCACTCCGCTCGCCGGGCGTGGACGTGGTGAAACTTGAATGAAGACCCGCCACCCGAAAAGATGACAGAAACAGCCGGAACAAGAGTGATCGAACCGCGCACGCAGTTCTTGCGCGCCCGCCTTCTCACATGGTCGGCATGCCTTTGCGGCGCTCTATCCGCCGGTGCCGGATGGGCGGCGGAGAAACCCGGATACAACAAAGACATCCGCCCGATCCTTTCCGACAAGTGCTTCCAATGCCACGGTCCGGATTCCGCCAAACGCGAAGGCGAGCTGCGTCTCGACATCCGCGAGGAAGCGGTGAAGGCCGGAGCCATCGTCCCAGGAAATCCCAAGGCCAGCGAACTGATTACAAGAATTCACGAGAAGGATCCCGACGAAGCGATGCCGCCACCGGAATCACCCCGCCAACTCACTCAGCCCGATCGCGAACTCCTCGCCCGCTGGATCGAGCAGGGCGCGGAATACGAACCGCACTGGGCGTTTTGCCCACTGCCCGCCTCGGTGCCGGTGCCCGGGAAATCCGGTGAAAACCAGATCGACCGCTTCATCCATGCCCGGCTCGCCGATGAGCAACTTGCCCCCGCACCACCCGCCTCGCCCGAGCGCTGGCTGCGGCGCTCCGCCTTCGATCTCACCGGCCTCCCGCCATCCCGCGCGGAGCTCGATTCATTTCTGGCAGACAAATCTCCCGACGCCCGCAGCCGTGCCGTGGACCGCCTGCTCGCCTCGCCCCGCTACGGTGAGAAAATGGCCGTCGGCTGGCTCGACGTCGCCCGCTATGCGGACTCCTTCGGATACCAATCCGACATCGACACCCACGCGTGGCCCTACCGGGACTGGGTGGTCAAGGCGCTCAATGACAACCTTCCATGGGACCAGTTCATCACCTGGCAGATCGCCGGCGACCTGTTGGAAAACCCAACCCGCGAACAAATCACCGCCACCGCCTTCAACCGCCTGCACCGCAAGACGCAGGAGGGCGGCAGCGTGGAGGCGGAGTTCCGGCAGGAAGGCATTTCCGACCGCGTCCACACCTTCGGCACCGCCTTCCTC
>JBEDKU010000552.1:0-13282 GCA_041172045.1 Verrucomicrobiota bacterium
GTGCCTGGTGGGTGGGTGATCAGAACATGAAAGCCAAGCTCGGTGGTGCCGTTGAACCGGCCACTGATCGGGAATTTGCCGTGGCACGGATGCAGTCCGCGCCACGCGCCGCTCACGAGGTGTTTCTCGGCAACACCGTGGCAGCCGCAGATCCGGTGCTGGACCGCTTGGTCACGGTGAAATCCGCCGATCTCATCGCCAAGCCTGCGAAACCGGTTTTTCACGACGTCACGACCGCTTCGCTCGGTCTGCTGACCAATGTGCGCGGTGGAGGATTCCGCAAGGATCTGAATTTCCTGCTGGAAAAGCCCAAGCCAGCGGTCAATTCCGCCGAAGTCGCCCCGCTCTACACGGCAGGCTCTGCGACGGGCATCAACCTCGGGGAGATGTGGGTCGATCATAACGTCTGGGCCGAGCTCGAATATCCTTCCAGTCCTCCCAAGCACGCCGACGGCGGGACGTTACCTTCCGGCATGCCTTTTTTGGTGAGCACCGCAGACAAGAGTGACCCGTTTCTGCTCTACAAGCATTTGCCCCGGCTGCAGCTGACGCTTCTCTATTCACTTATCAGTAAAAGCAAGATGGTCGGAAGCGTGAAACAGTATGATCTGTTTCTGGTGGCCGACCCGGTCTTTACGATTTGGAATCCCTTCGATGTCTGCCTCCAGATCCCGCAATCCGCCTTCGCCACCTTCAAAAGCTGGGCCATTCCTTATGACTTGAACCTGAAGTTGGAGAATGGGCCTTCGGGCAGCAAGGCCGCTTATACCAATTCAATCAAGAAACTTTCCAATAACCGGCTGTTCTTTTTCTATGGCCAGCTGGGTCGCGGCCAAAACCTCGTGATGCGGCCGGGAGAAGTGCAGGTCATCGCCCAAGGCTTTGGGGAGAGTATCAAGAACGTGCCAGGAGGATCGTGGCAGTTCGATGGGAAACTCGGCTGGGAGTTCGCCTCAGGCTACGCCTATCCGATCCCGTATGAGACCATTCCCCAGTTGATGAACGGCGCCCAGAAAATCACCTATTCGATGACGCCCAACGTGGAGAAAAGCGATGCTGGAATGTTTCTCTGGAGCTATAACATCGGCGAACTGGTGGACGGGTCCAACGCGACCAAATTCGTTGGCGCCTTCAACATCGACCTGCTCTATTCCCGATTGGGCAGCGAGTCACCGATTGCGGCAGCTTCTTTCCCGAAGATCTTCCCCACCTTGCCGAACGACGCTTCGGCCGCTAAAACAATCGCCCAGCTGGAAGGGAATAAATGGCCCATCTGCGTGTTCACCTACGGTTTGCGAACGGAGTCGGATCCTTTTTTTGAAAACGACCCGACTTCGGGGACCCGCTTTACCGGGCGTGCCATGCTGCGGGCGAACGAAACCTCCGTGTCGCAGGACTTGTATAATCTCTCTCCTGACATCGTCCGGGCTTCCCCCCTGCAAGTTGGAATGCGGCGGGTGAACAGCCTTAACAGCCCGATCATCGAGTGTGACAGCAACGGCCTGGGCTATTATGGAGCGGAGTACGGTGCTGCCGGCGGCGTCTCACATGTCATCACCCGTTCCATCCCGCGGGCTCCGATTCACTCGCTCGGCGCCGTTCAGCACGGGGCTGCCGAGGGGACGAAGTTCGGTCAGGCCCGCGGCGAGAAATCGTGGTTCCTGCAGCCATCCACCAGCCATGCGATCTCCAACTCGTTCGCGCCTTCCATTTTCGCACCCGGCGAGGTCCGCGGCATGCTTGCCGGACGGGACGCGGCGGATCATTCGTATCTCGCGAATCTTGCCCTGTGGGATACCTATTTCTATTCCTCCATCAAGCCGCGCACCACTTCCGCCAACAAAAACAGCGCCACTGCCTACCGGGAACAAAAAGAGCGGCTGGAATCGCTCCTCGCGACCGATCGCAACAATTACAAGCCGCTGCCCAACGAGCGCATGAGAGCCTGGTCTTCCGATTCCAAGGCCACGCTCGATGCGATCTTTTCGTCCGACAAGCCCGCGCCTGAAGCCGCGGATCGCATTGCCTCCTATCTGATGGTGGATGGCATGTTCAACGTCAATTCCACTTCGGTGGCGGCGTGGAGAGGATTTCTCTCGGGTCTCAAGGGCGCCAAGGTTCCCGTCAGTCCGACACCCGCTCTCAAGAAAAATCCGGATTTGGTCGAGACCGAGGGGACACCGGTCGCCTCGCTGCTTGAGCCGGGTGCACCTGAGATTGACGACGCCAGCCTCAGCGACTCGGCGGGTCGGGACCAGTGGCTCGGCTTTCGCAGTCTGAAAGACGCGCAGATCGAGGAGCTCGCCAAGGCCATGGTCAAACAGGTGCGCAGCCGCGGTCCCTTCCTCTCCATCGCGGACTTCATCAACCGCCGTCCCGGCAGCGACAAGAATCTGGCGCTGTCCGGTCCGCTCCAGAGCGCGCTCGATGACAAGGAGGTCTCCATCAACGCGGCATTCCGCGAAGGTGAGCGCGCCCTCAGCGTGGCGGAGGCCGGTGACCAGGGATTTCCGTTCCCCGAGGCGGAGGCTGGAGCCAAGGCGGTTGCCGCCCCCGGCTATGTGAAACAGGCCGACTTGCTCACCACGCTGGGTCCCCTGGTTGCGGTGCGCGGGGACACCTTCGTGATCCGGGGCTACGGCGAGGCCCGCGATGCCTCCGGCAAAAACGTGCTGGCGCGCTCATGGTGTGAAGCCATGGTCCAGCGCGTGCCTGACTACATCGATCCCTCTGACAAGGCTTACGACGCCGTTCCGAAATCCAAGGTCAACCTCACCTTCGGACGCCGCTTCAACATCATCTCCTTCCGTTACCTGGATTCCCGGGAAGTCTCCTGAAAACCCGCAAACAACCCCAACATTCCTTTGGCTCCATGTTCCGCTTCTTGTTCAACCCACTTCTGGTCGTCGCTTGTTTCGCCGGGGGCTTGTCCGCCGCCACGGAGCCCGGCATGACGGGCGTCCGCGCCTTGCTGCTCGTCCCGGGCGGGCCGGTCGTCAAGCTCCACCCGCTGTCCGGCCGCGTGGCCGGCGACGCGGTTCAGATCGGCGCGCGCGGCCTCAGCGATTCGTTCAGGCCCGGCACCCGTGAGTTCGCCCTCGCGGTTCCGGATGCCAAGCTGGAAGCCGGCTTCCGCGCCGTCGCAAACGTCGTGCTGCCGGCGGAGGGCAGGGATTTCATCATTCTGCTGGAACCTGCCGGCGCCACTTACAAGGTTCATCTCGTCAATGGCGGGGAGTCCCGATTCGGTGCGGATAGCGTGCTGTTTTTCAACGCCTCGGAGGTCACTCTGGGAGCCACTCTTGGTGAGGCCAAAGTGCTCATCAAGCCGCGCGTGGCGGTATTCGCCAAGGCTCCGCCACGCGGTGATAAATCCTACTATCAGGTCACCTTCTACGAGCCGGACAAGGGTAAGGCCCGCCCCTTCGCCGACACCCGCTGGCCGCACAGGGACAAGGGGCGCTGCTATATTTTCTTCTACCGCAGCCAGGGCGGTCGCCTTACCTATCAGGCGGTTGACGAGGAGTTGATGCCGATGGCTTCGGCCGAATGATGTCGTTTCCGCAAACCACGACCCCACCGGACCCATGATACTCCGCCTGCCGCTACTTCTCCTCACCGGAATCTGCCTGCCCTGTGCCATCCCGGACGCCAGGGGAGCAGGGAAATCCGAAAAAGGAATCATGCTGCGCCTTCTTGCCTGCGAAGTTGCCAAGGAGCCGGCGAAGGTGTTGCTGCAAACGAAGGAGTCCAGATCCGAAGCGCTTGATCTTCCCTCATCGGGATTTTCCGAGCCCATTGCGGTGTCCGCCCGCTCGGTGGAGCTCAAGGCTCCTGACAGCGATGTCCCGCTGTGCAATATCACTCTGCCCGCTGAAGGCAAGTCCTTCGCCGTCGTGCTGGCTTCGGAAAAGCCCGCCGACTTCGTCCCCTTCGTCGTCAGGCTTGACGACGACTCGTTCAAAGCGGGCGATTATTTTTTCATCAACCGCTCCGCGAAAACCGTGGTGTTGAAACTTGGCGGCACCGAGGTGATTCTTGAAGCGGGGAAGGGCGTGAAGTCGCGCCCCACCGAACCCGTTCATAACCACCACTATAACATCACCATGAGTGACCGCAGCGACGCGGGGGATAGAATCTTCGCCTCCACCCGCTGGCTGGCGGAAAATGGCAACCGCAGTTATGTCATATTTCTAGCTGGATCCAATGGGAAGACGATCTACCGCAGTGTGGATCAATCGGTCGATGTCGAGGAACCGGTTGGCAAAAAGAAGAAGCGCTGAAGAGAAACCCAGCGAGTTGGGGCGGTTGAAGAACGCGACGGCTGAATTCCCAATCCATTTTGCCAGCATCCAAAACGCTGCCAGATCCAAGCCCCCCCTGACTATTTGGTCATCGTGTAGTTTTGCTCCGGCGCAAGAAGCTCATTCATCGTCAAGCTCTCCACGTGGCCGTCGACCATGCAGACATTGACCTTTCCATTGTGACGTGCGGCCGGGGAATGGGAGTTGGTCCACTGCTTGGGATTGGCCCAAATCGCATACCAGCCCGATTTGAGGTCTCTAGGGAAATTCGCGGTATCGCCCACGAGCCATGTCCGTTCGGGGTTGGGGATCTGGGCGAGGCGGAGGGAATCGGAGTCGGGCAGCGAGCTCCTTTTTACTTTCATGACAGTCCCTTCGGCCACGCCGTAGCCGTTGTAGTTGGTTTGCATGATCGTGCAGTCAGGGCAAGCCCAGACGCCGGCACCGCAGGAAAGTTTGCCGGCGCGGTTGGTGGCCTTCGGGAGATAGCCGCCATCCGCGATGATTTGCGGCCAGATCCCCTTTAATTTATCGCCAGGGTTGGTTCTGTCTTCGAGCGGTGGCAACTGGCCGCTGCTATCGCTTGCATAAGAAAGAATTGCGGCACCGATCTGCCTCAGGTTGGAAGTGCAAGTGGCCCCCCGCGCCGCGGATCTGGCCCTCGAGATGCCGACGGTCGAAAGGGCGGCCAGCACTACAATGATCGTGATGACGACCAGCAATTCGACGAGAGTCATACCCCTTGGCGCGACCTGATGCTTTTTATGGAATGGAAATGGAATGTTCATGAGGGTTCTGTGGTGGATGATTTTTTCCGGTAAGCGGCTGTGCTGAAGCCGGAGGAATCCGAGGTGTTGAAACAAGGGTTCCTTTTCGAGAAACAGTAAGATTCCGGACCATGGAACATTTCCGTAGTCCTCGAATTGACGACATTGGCCGCATGGCTGGGCATCGGATCGGGGCTTTTGAATCGTTCGCTCATGGCGCTGCGATTTCAGCCCTGATGAATTGCCTCGGACGCTCGTTCACCGGTAAGGCGCTCCGGAAGAGCAGGTGGCCAGGCTGGTCCTCGGCGACCACGCAGGCCGGTGCGCCGGTGGACCACGATGAGAGGTTCTCCGAGACGGAGCCGACAATCTGAAGGTTTCTGCGGGAGTCGCGGGGCACCCGATACTCCAGAAAGGAGTTTCCTCCCACGGTGCTGATTCCTTGCTCGCAACGGGCGACCGAGGATGTCAGACGGGGATTGGTCCCGAAGGCATACTCCCACAAGTTCGTTTGTCCATCTCCGTCAGCGTCGGCGCTCCATTGGCTGGATGGCGCGATCAGGTTCGGATCGACAGTGCCAAAGGTCCTGTAGCGCCAGGAATCAGGGGATAGCAGATCCATCGGACTCGCGGCACCGGTATCTCCCAGCGAGTTGTAGGCGGAGACTTGTAGGACGATGTCCTCCACGCCTGCGTCCACCGGGACGGTGCTGGTGGTGACTCCCGCTGGCTTTTCATCGATGATTTGAAACGGCCCTCCGTTGACGGATTTTCGGACGATGTATCCGAGCTCGTTGTTGGCCGCGTCGACCCAGTTGAGTTGGACTTGGTTGACTCCCTGAAATTGCGATTGAAGCGCCTCGGGAGACGGCGGGGCCGCAACCGGGGCAGGGGCGAATTCGGTGGCCGAGTCGGCGAACTGTCGGAACGGGCGGCCGGGAATGCTGCCGATGTAGTTGGCGAGGCGTTTCTTGAGGTCGTAGGCTGTGGCGGGCTCTTGACCAAAGATGTTGGTGTTTTCGTTCGGATCGGTACCCAAGTTGTAAAGTTGGTCATCGTCGAAGTAGGTCGGGTTGGTTGACGCGATACCCGCTCCAAGACCGTTGTTGTTGAGGTAATAAGGTCGCGGGATGGTTTGGCCCGTCAGCTGCGAACTGGTATTGTATTCTGGCCACCGGTAGCCGTTCGCGATCTGGGCGTGGATCGTTGGGGTGTAGCGCACGGCAATGTATTTGTGGGTCTTGGTGCGGACGGCACGGGCGTAGCCGATCTCGCCGAACACGTCGTCACGCACTGCCGCGTTGCTGCCGTTGAATACCGGAACCAGGCTGACGCCATCCACCGGACGGGTCGGCAGGTTTTGAGCTCCGGCGAGTGCGAGAAGGGTCGGCGAGATGTCCACATGGCTGACCAATTCATTGTAGGTGCGTCCCGGCGAAGCGATGCCGTTGGGCCAGTTCATCACCAGCGGCACTTTCATCCCGAGGTCGTAGAGCGAGGTTTTGCCCCACACAAGTGGGTTGGAGAGCGTCTTCTCGCCGTGGTCGGAGGTGAAGATGATCAGCGTGTCGTTGCGGATGCCGTATTGGGTGAGCTTGTTGAGGATGGCCTGGACAGAATAGTCGAACCAAGTCTCGCGGGCGGAGATCAGGTCCTTGCCGGCGTTTTGCACCTGAGTGATGATCGACGAGCGCGTCGGCATGAACGAGTAGTCCTCATTGGGCAGGTAGCCGGCGCTGGTGTAGGCCTTGTTGGCACGCAGCGTGTAGTCGAGGTTGTTGTTGACCGGCCCGTGGTTGATGGTTGGCGCCATGTAGAGGAAGAATCGCTCGTTGCGGTTTTCCTCGATAAAACGCAGGGCGCGGCTGGTGATCCACTCCTGGTTGTGGACGTTCAACTTATCATTGTAGAGCTCCTTGAGGTTGGCGTGATAGAAGCCGTCGACATAATCGAATCCCAGCGCCCGCATGTTCTGGCAGGCAATGCGGTGGTTGTGCTTCATGGCTGCATTGACCGTGGCATCGGTGGCCGGATCTGCCGTCTGGCTGTAGGTGATCAGTCCCTTTGTCGGCCAATTGGCGGTTCTTCCCAAGTCATCATCGAGCACGTGGGATTTTCCGACAAAGCCAGTGCGATAGCCGGCTTTTTGTAGCCAGGCGCCGATGTTCTGGCCGTCATGCTCCAACTCGGTGTCCGACACGCCGAAGCGACCGAGTGTACCTAGCGGATAGAGCGAGGTGAAGTTCTCGCTGGTATTGCGCGAGGGCCAGCGGCTGGTGAGCAGCGAGTAGCGCGACGGACCGCAGACCGTTGAGGCGCAGAATGCCAAATTGAATTTCAGTCCAGTGGAGACCAGTGAGTCCAGCGTCGGCGTGATGCAATTCCTGCCATCGAAGCCGAAGTGCTGGTCTGCAGCCATGTCATCCGTGTTGATGACGATGATGTTCGGTCCGCTGGTGGCGGTCTGGGCCTTCACCTCGTAGTGGATGGAGGTGGGGGTGGTTACCAATTCGAGCCGACGATTGGAAGGCAGGTCGAAATTGCGAGTGCGGATTGCCGTCGTCCTGCCGGAGAGCGAGCCGAAGTTCGCCAGCACGAAACGGTCGCCGATATTGTAGGGTCCGGTGACATTGGTGCCATCGAGAATCCACTCCGACCCGACGTCGAGAACCAGTTTGGCGGCGCCGAGTTCAAGCGGTTCGCTGCCGCCCGAGTCCGGCTTGGTTTCCACGGTCGCGGCGGAACCCACCGCAAATTCGTCGGTGGCGGATGAACCGGAATCACCGAAGGAAACGCCCGAGCCATTGATCACCAGGCGGGCAGTTTTAGTGAGGTCGCGGCCGATGGTCATGGCGCGCATCGTCAGCGCCCCGCTGCCGGTCACGGTGAGCGAGCCATGGGTAATGCGAAGTTCGTCCGGACTGGCAGATGCCGCGCTGTTGAGGATGACATCGTAGCCATCGATGATGGCATCGGCGGGAGACGCAGGCACGCCATCGGGGCTCCAGTTGGTGGCGTTGGTCCACAGGTTGTTACCCGCGCTGTTGTCGAATCCTTCGGGCGCGGGAGGCGCGACCACCGCGAAGGTAAAGCCGGCGATGCCCGCGCCGGTCGTTGATCCGATTCCAGGAATTTCCCGGAAAGTCAGCGAACCGCCATTGCCAAGCTGGAGGTCGCTCAGTGCAAGAGTCCCCGTTGCACTCGCCATGTTGAGGAAGTCGCCGTTGCTTTGTCCGTTAGATATTCGCATGTCGCCATTCACTCCCTCGACGTAGGCCCAGCTCTTGAAAGCTAACTCCAGGCCGGGCGGCGCGTTCAAGGTCCAGGTGAGGGTCTCCGGTGTGGAATTGACGTCTCCCGTGCCATAGTTCAGGCCATCGACACGGTTCGAGTTTTCTCCCTGAATGCCGATGCCTCCCCCTCCCGTTTCGGTGATTGTTAGATTGGCTCCGCCGGACTGGTTGCCCACCAGGGTGAAGGATTGGCCGAAAAGCGCGGGATTCACCACCGAACCGACGTTGGACTTGTCCCACTCCGCGACCATGGTGGAAAAGGTCCCGCTGCTGGTGGTGGACGCGTCGAGGGAAATCACTCCTGCACCATTGATCGAGAAACCCAGCGTGATTGTCGCGGCACCGGCGCTGGCTGCGGTGAACGGTGGAGTCGGCCCGAAACCGGTGCCGCTGTTGGCGAAGCTCACGACCACATCCGCCTTTGCAGCCAGAGCGGGCAATGCGCAGATGAAAAGAATGGATTTGAGGTTCATGAAGTCATTGGAGAAATTGGGTTTGGTGGGGGCGCTCGCTCACCTTCGTGACTTGGCAACGGTTACGGAGATTGGAGATTTCTCATAGTCCTCAAAGCGAGGACATCGACCGTATCTCGGCCGGGATTCCAAGCTCTTCAGTCTCGCTCAATCCAGACGGGTTTCCGGCCTGGCAGGTCAAACGAATGCTTCTCAGGTCGCTGGAAATGTCGTCGTTTTGAGGACTACCCAATTTCTGAAAAGTGGCGAACAATCCAAGACCGCAGTAGCCGCTGAGTCTGAGTACAACCGATTTGGAGCCTCCGAATTCCTGTATTTAGCCTGTTTCGGCGACACAAGCTTAATATCCTCGATGAAAACCACCCTCACCACTCTATTTGTTAGTATTGTCTTGGCGGCATCGCTGAATGCGAAGGCTAAGGTCGATCCCTTGACTCCGTATGCCGGATCGAACGTGAAAGGTGTCGATACCACGACCCTGAAGGGCAAGGTAATGGCGGGCTATCAGGGATGGTTCAATGCTCCGGCCGATGGTGCCGGCCTCGGCTGGACCCACTGGGCGCGTAGCGGTTCGAAGCCTTTTGCTCCGGGAAATGTCACTGTCGATCTGTGGCCGGACATGTCCGAGGCTACGGCCGCCGAGCGCTTCCCGACCGACTTCAAGCACGCGAATGGAGAGACCGCCGTCGTTTTCAGCTCCTACAACCGCTCCACGGTGTCGCGGCATTTCAAGTGGATGCGCGACTACGGGATCGATGGTGTCTTCGTGCAACGTTTCGCCAACGGTTTGAAAGGTGAATTCACCCGGCATCACAAGGACATGGTGCTCTCCAATTGCCGGGAAGGGGCCAATCTCACCGGCCGGACCTATGCGGTCATGTATGACCTGAGCGGAATTCGCGCAGGTCAGACGGGCGCCGTCTCGGACGACTGGAAGTTGCTCCGGAACCGGATGGGGATGGGCCGGGATCCCGCTTACCTGCACCACGAGGGCAAGCCTCTTGTCGCGATCTGGGGGATCGGTTTCAACGACGGTCGCGAATACACGCTCCAGGAATGCCGCGCCTTGGTCGAGTTTTTCAAAGCCGATGGCTGCGCGGTCATGCTCGGCGTGCCCACGGGTTGGCGCGACCAATACCGGGATGCCACCACCGACCCTGCGTTCCATGACTTGCTGAAACTCGCCGATGTCATCAGTCCCTGGACACCCGGCCGCTACTCCACCCCCGCCGATGCAAGCGCCCACGCCGCCAAGTATTACACGGCGGACATCAGTTGGTGCCGCGAGCGGTCGATGGATTTCCTGCCGGTGGTCTTCCCAGGATTCAGTTGGCACAACTTGAAGCCGCAGGATCCGTTGAACAAAATCCCTCGGCTCAAGGGCCAATTCCTGTGGTCCCAGTTCGCCGGTGCCAAGCAAGCAGGCGCCTCCATGATCTATGTCGCCATGTTTGATGAGGTTGACGAAGGAACGGCCATCTTCAAATGCACCAACGATCCCCCGGTCGGTGCCAACCCGTTCGTGACCTACGAGGGACTTCCCAGTGACCACTACCTCTGGTTGACGGGGGAGGGCGGTCGCTTGCTCCGGGGCGAGCGCGCCATGCAGAAATCGGTCCCCGAGCGCCCCGAATCTGCTAAAAACGACTGACGGAAGTCATCAGAACCGGACCAAGCTTTTCAAACCGGTCGCGGCGAGCGATCACAGCCTGGTCCCCCGAAAATCCAACCACCATCAAATGTATATATCATCCCGCCGCAGCTTCATCAAATCCGCCGCCGCCCTGGCCGGCACAGCGCTTGCGCCCAACCTCCTCCTCGGCCAGGACAAAGCCCTCAAGCAACTCAACGTCGCATCCATCGGTTGTGCCGGCAAAGGGCGGGGCGATATCACCGAGATTTCCAGCGGCAACCGCATCGCCTTCCTGTGCGACATCGATAAGGGGCGGGCCGGAAAGATGATCCAGCGGTTCCCGGATGCGAAATATTTCTCCGACTACCGCGAAATGTTCGCCGCCGTCGCCGACCAGTTCGACGTGGTCACCGTCTCCACCCCGGACCACATGCACTTCCCCATCGCGGTCGAGGCGATCAAGCACGGCAAGCCGGTCATGGTGCAGAAACCGCTTTGTAACAATCTCTGGGAGGCCCGCGCGCTGGCCGAATACGCGAGGGAAAAGAACGTGCTCACCGTGATGGGCAACCAAGGGGCCACCATGCAGGGCACCCGCATCCTGCGCGAGTGGATCGAGGCCGGCATGATCGGCGATGTCCGGGAGGTCTATTACTGGACCAACCGCCCGATCTGGCCGCAGGGCAAAGGTCTCAGGTTTCCATCGCAAATCCCGGTGCCCGCCGACCTCAACTGGGACGTCTGGCAAGGCAGCGTCGCCACCGACCGACCCTACAGTCCCGATATCCATCCTTTCAAATGGCGCGGATTCTGGGATTACGGCTGCGGCGCTCTCGGCGATATCGGCTGCCACAGCATGAACTCCGCTTTCTGGGCGCTCGACCTCCAGGGCGATTTCGTGGTCGAGGCCAGCAAGGTTTCGGATTTCGATGAAACCACCGCCCCCAAGCGCTCCACCATCGTCTATCAATTCCCGGCCAAGGGCAAACGCGTGTCGGTCAAGGTGATCTGGCAGGACGGGGTGGAAAATCCGAACACCGACAAGGAATTCGTGCGTCCGCCCGGGTTGCCGGTGGATCTCGAACTCAACGAAGGCTTCGGCCAGGTGTTTGTCGGCACCACCGGCGTCCTTTTCATCAACGATGCCTACGGCGGCGTCGCTCCGATTCTCTTTCGGAACGGCATCCGCGAGAGTCCTGATAGGGTCGAAAAAGTCTATGCGCGCGTCGTCGGTGGGCCGACCCAGGAACTCTGCCGCGCCGTCCGTGGAGACGGGCCGAAACCGGTCTCTAACTTCGTCGATCATGCCGGACCGCTCACCGAGATGGTGCTCGTCGGCAACCTCGCCGTCCGCCTCGGCAAGAAGATCGACTGGAACATGCAGGCGATGGAGGCCCGAGGACTGCCCGAGGTGCAAGCCATGCTCAAGCGCGAATATCGCGCCGGCTGGGAGCCCAAGCTGACCTGACGATCAAGACAGGTATTTGATGATCGCCTCCACCTTGCTGCGGACATGCAGCTTGAAGCAGATGCGCCTTACATAAGTCCGGACGGTGGGCACCGTGAGGTCCAGTCGATCCGCCACTTCCTTGTGGATGTATCCGGCTGCCAAAAGCTTGAGGACCTCGGTTTCCCGCGGGGAAAGAGTTTCCCGTTCGTCCTGGGTTTCCCGCTCTTCCCGAAAATACATCGCCATTTTCCGCGCGATGGGACCGGAGAACGGAGACTCGCCGGCGAACACATCGCGGATCGCCTCGAGAATGTCGTTCGAATTGCTCGATTTGATGAGATAGCCGCTCGCGCCTTCCTTCAGCGCCCGGAAAATGTTGTCCTCTTCCTCGTAGGCCGTGAGCATCACCACCTCGAGTTTCGGCAGGCGTTTCTTCAGCCCGCGGATACAGTCGATACCCGACTTTCCAGGCAGGTTGATATCCATCAGGACGACGTCGGGCTGAAGCGCGGGGATCTTCATCTCGGCTTCTTCGGCGGAGGAAACCGCGCCCAACAGGGTGATGTCCTCCGCAGCCTTGATGATCTCGATCAGGTGCTGCTGGAGCCGGAGGTCGTCTTCGACGATGACGACGGTTTTTTTCTTGGGGATCATTGGATTCCAGGTGTGTAAGTCATGCCACAGGTGCTGTAAGAACAATCCGCAGGCCGCCTTCCGCAAGGTGCTCGAAGGTGCAATTGCCGCCAATGGATTTCATGCGGCCTTTGAGGCTGTCAAGTCCGAGACCGGTGCCGCGGGATTTCTCGGTGATCCCTATGCCATTGTCAGTAATGCTAATCACGAGAACGTTCGTTTCCAGTTCGATTTTCATGTTGAGCTCGGTGGCATGGGAATGTTTCAGCACGTTGTTCACGCACTCTTTGACCGCGAGGCTCACATTGTGGCGGAACTCATAGCGGATGGTTTGGTTTTCCGTGATGAACACCGCGTCCACCCGGCACCGGATATTTTTTAAACGGCATAGTTCGTTGACGAGTCGGTAGAGGAAATCGACGAGTGATTCCAGGTCGTCGTTGTTCGGGTTGAGCATCCAGACCGATTCCGAGAGGGCTCCGATCAGGTCGCGAGACATGGAGGAAATCTGTCCAAATGCTTTGCTGGCCTCCTCATGACGAATGGTATTGTCAGCATGGGAAGCGACCAGTGAAATGTGGGAGACACGTGTGCCGATGTCATCGTGTAAATCCAGCGCGATCCGCCGCCGCTCCTCGGAAATCATTCTCTCTTGTCTCAAATGAAGCCGGATTTTCCGGCGAATCAGATATCGACCTAGGAAAATCGCAGCAAGGGCCACCATAACGC
>JBEDKU010000553.1:0-9393 GCA_041172045.1 Verrucomicrobiota bacterium
CGTTTTCCCTGAATCTATCAGTATCTGGCAAAGGTGAATCACTCTCTCGTCTTCCACCACCTTCAAAGGGGGATTATGCAGCAGAAATGCATCCATATGCTCGATTCCCATTCGCGAGAGGCTGTTGTCGATACACTTTGCCAGGTAGGCCGGGGCGAAACACTGCTGAAATCCCAAGCGCTGGAACCCCTTCTTGAGGAATTGATTCAACGGCTGAAGCGGGCCGGGAAGATTCGAAAGCCGATAGCCGGCTTTCGTGACAATAGTGAAGGATTCGCGCCTTCCCCGCAGGACTTTTCCAATTAACCGCTCGCAGTCACCCGAGCCGTAAGAGTCCGCTGTGTCGATGACCGTGACTCCGAGATCAAGCATTGCGCCGACGAGTCTATCCACTTGCGAAAACGAGGCTGCTCGACCCAACGATGCGAGAGTTCCAGTGCCAAGTCCCAGTTTGGACCAGTTGGGGGGGGACTGTAATTCAGTGGATCTGGTTGGGGCGTCAGTCACAGGAAAATGGGAGAAACGATTTTGAATGTTGGATTTTTGACTTTGAATGGGAAGAGCACGAGTTCCGTCCTGCCGGGGCGTAAAATAACGATTTTAAATCGGTTGGCTTAACAATTCGATCATCCGCCGGGCGAACTCGCGGGCGGAAAACCAGGCCTTCCACTTTTCGGAAATTTGCATCGGGTCGCGCCGGCCCTGCTCCCAGGCGGCCAGTTCGTTGAGCACTGCGGAGGCGTGGGAGGTGATGGAGTCGTCCGGGGCGAAGCTGCCGTCGCCTTCACTGACGGCCCAGTGAAGTCCGGCGACGTCGCGGGTCTCAAGGCCGGCGACGGAACAACCGCCGCAGAGGCCTTCCACGACCGCCAGTGGAATGCCGTCCATGGCGGAAGGGCAGTAGAGGATCTGGCTGCGGCCAAGCGCGCCGGAGATCAAGGCGCTCGGTTGGATGCCGCGCATGCTCACTCGGTCTTGGAAGCCGGTGGGAAGTCCGGAATGCCATTGCTCCAGCGCTTGCGTCAAACGGCCGAAAATTTCAAAGGTCACGGTCGGGTGCCGCGGCAGGACGTGATCGATCATTTTCATAAGCACGTGCGGTCGCTTGTGGCGCAGGGCGTCCCAGCGGGCGACGGCCACCACGTTCGGGTGGCGTTGGTCCAGCGGGCGTGGCGAGAAGGAGTCCGGGATCGGATAACCCGTTAGTAGCGCCAGAGACCGTGACTCAATCCATGGAAACAATCCCGCCACTTTCAGGCAGCGCTCCATGCCCCCCGGCGTGTCGAAGGCGGCGAAGTGCGGAACCCCGATCTGCACGCTGCGATGATACTGCTCGGTGAGGCCCTTGAAGGCGGCGAGCAGGCTACGGGCGGCGGTGCCGGCGAGGCGTTTCGGGAAACTTTCCACGAACTTGCCCTTGCGCCAGAACATGCGGATGGTGCCGAAGATTTCGCCGTAAGGAAACGGGTTGCCGCAGGTCTCGATGATCGCGCAGGCGCGGATGCCCGCGGCACGGGCGGCGCGAAGCACCGGGGTGTGTTGTTTGAAGCCCCAGGTGACAAAGACCACGCCGTCGATGCCGAGGGATTTCCACCACGCGGGGCTTGTAAATTCATCCGGCGTGGCGCGGATCACTTCTTCCGGGTCCTCGGACGGATCCCCTTCGCGAGACGGCATCACCACCTTGCTTTCGACGCCCTGCTTTCTCAGGGAATGGCAAAGCAAGCCGGAGTCCCTGGTGAAAAACGCGTCATTCGCCTCGAAGGGCATCAACGCGCAGGTGTGGATTTTCATAAAAGGTAGGGCGTGGCGGCCTCGTCGCGCCGACTCATCCGCCGCTTGGCGGTCTAGGGTGGCAAGAGAAGGATCAGCCTCCGGCGGAAGAAGGCGAAGTGGGCGGACCGGGCCGGATCCGCCCTACCGTTTACTCGTGGATGACTTTTCCGAACTTCACTTGGCGGCGGACCCGTTGTTCGATCTGCTCCACAGGCCAGACGGCGGCGCGGAGCGCGTGGCCTGCCAAGGACGGGCAGCCCGGCACTTTACCGAGACTCAGGCTCGACACCTGGGACGGATGGCGGGTGTCGATGTCGGGTTTTTGAGCGCCCAAGTCCAAGCTGACAAGGCCATGCTTGAGGCAGCAGAGGGTGAGCAAGGCCTGGTCGTGGCGGTGCCCGCGGAATCCGGGTAACTCGGAGAGCCCTTCACGGCTTGGATCGTCGCTGATCAACGGGCGTTGGGCGCAGAGATCGAGCCATTGGCCTGCCAATTCCCTACTCTCCGGCCCTGCCCGCCAGATCGAAAAACTCGCCTGTGTCGGTGCTGCTGCATGGATTTCAGGCCGATTCATTTCAGTCGCCACCAGCGCCTCGCGTTTGGTCCAGGCCGAGGTGGCCCCGTCCCAGGGAATTTTCACGCCCGGCATCACATCCTGCCCGTGCTCATTCATCCAGCGGACGAAGGGACTCACCGGCTGATCCAACAGCTTGAATGGATAGAGCCGTCCGACATCGCAGTAGAACACCAGATCGCCGTCCGGGACTTCGCGTAGCTTGGCGTCGATGATGAAGGGTTTCCACGCCCAGAAGCCGGAGCCGCGTTCGGAGAGTTTGATGTCCGTGCAGCGGTCCTCGAACCCGGCGGCGAGCAGGGATTCCGGTGTCCAAGAGGTCACCGTGTCCGCCACGCCGTTCAAGCGGGCGGAGAGCCCGAGCAACCACTGGCGCAGCCGGAAACGGCGCGTGGCGTAGGTGACGAGATGGATTTTCATCAGGGTAGGGACGGCGGCTCGCCGGACCCACTTTCCCGCCGCGTGGCGGTGCGGGTGAGGTGTGAAAGAGAAGAGGAAGAGTAGCCTCCGGCGGAAGAAGGCGAAGTGGGCGGATTGACTCAAAGCCGCCCCACGGCTTTTCGCCCTGCGGTCACGTCGCGAATAGCTCCTGTCCAAACTGCCTACAAGCCTTCGACAGTTTTGGGCCGGATCCGCCCTACCTGCCGAGCACCTCTCGGTAGATCTCGACATGGCGTTCCGCGATTTTCTGCGGATGGAATTTCTCCAGCGCTTTCGCTCGTCCGCGGGTGGCGAAACCGGCGCGGAGGGCGGGATCGCGGATCAGGCGTTCGATGCAGGACCTTACGTCCGCGGGGGCGTGGGGATCGAAGAGCAGTCCGTCGCGTTCATGCTCGACCAGATCCGGTATGCCACCGACACGCGAGGCGGCGACGGGCAGGCCGGCGGCCATGGCTTCCAGCACCACCATCGGGCAGTTGTCCTCGAAGGTGGGAAGCACCAAGAGTGAGGATTTGGCGAACTCCGCCGCAAGGCTGTTCCTGTCGAGGAATCCGGGAATACTGACTCCGGGGAGCGACCCGGCCAATTCCATCACTTCTTTGCCATAATGGCCATCGGGATGGAATTGCCCGGTGAGCGCGAGGGTACATTCGCCTCGCCGCAACATGCCCTCGCACGCCCGCAGCAAACCCAGCGGGTTCTTCCGCGCGTCCAATGAGCCGACAAACAGAATCCGGGGAACTTGCGGTGACTGCGCGCGGACCTCGAAAAACCGCTTGTCCACCGCGTTGGGCAATAGCCAGGACTTCCTGGCCAGACCCGCGACCAATTCCTGGGTATAACTGGAAATCGCGACCACTCCCTCGGTGCGCTTCAAGCAGAAGCTCTCCAGCGCCGCCGCCATTTTGTAGTAGGAACTTCCCTTTTGCTCAGGCCGCTTTGCATGCACCCGCATGTTTCCATGGAGGGTGAGAACGTTGGGGAAGCCGGATAGCACGGCGTCCATCGCGCAATCGCGCTCGGTGCCTTGGCCATGCACGATGTCGGGTTGCAAGCGCTTCAAAAGCCTCCGCACCGACCACGCACATCCCAGAAACAAGGATCGCCCCCAGCCGGGTTTGGCGACAACGGGTTGATGGAACCAGATGTTGGCCGCCAGTTTCTCCGGGACTTCCATCTTTACGGAAGCGCAGGACACCACATGGACCTCGACCCCGGGCATGCCGGCGAATCCATCCAGCAGTCCGCTCGGCGCGGTTCCAAAATAGGGTTCTGCGACGGAATAGTCCCCAAACTGGTTCCGGTTGTCGGTCGTGATCTGGACGATCTTCACGGTTCGGATGGGAGTGTGGCCGGAGACAGCGATGAGCTCCTCGATGCGGAACGGCGGGACAACTTACGACCCATATCGATCATCGGCTTTTCAAGGATCAGGAAGACGGCGTGAGCGGCCATGAGAGTCAACGTGTAGGCAATGACGACGACGATCAGGAAATTCGTGTTGTTCTTGGCAATAAGAATATGGGTCTGGGTGAAGTTCAGGAAGATGGCGTGGAACAGATACATCGCATACGCCCTCTTGCCCATCCACACGCACGCGGGATGACTTAGCGCCCGGCCTAACATCGATTCGACCATCAACAAATAGGGAATCAGCAGGCAGATATACAGCGTGAAAAGGAATTTGCATGACGCGTAATATCTCAGGGCGACCAGGTAAGACGCCAAGCCGGCGGCAATCATGAGCCACATAGGAATTTTTTTAAATACCCGCGTGAACATTTCACCCTTGTCTCGCATTTGCTCCATGCCGATGGCGACGGCGCAGCCCGAGAAAATACTCATGTATGCCAGGAACAGCTTGTGTTGCGGTATGGTGAAGAACAAGACGACGGGGACGAATACGATCAGCCAGCGGGATCTTAGCCTGGGCAGAAATATGAAAAAGAGAAGTGGCCAGAAAAAATAGAATTTCTCCTCCACGGATAGCGACCAGGTATGGCCGAGTGTCACATCCAGGCCGGGTGGCACATATTCGTTTCGAAAGCTGAAGAAGTAAGGAAGTCCCGCAAGAGTGCGGGTCAGGATTTCGTGCTGCGATGGAAGCAGGCCAATCACCAGGTAGGCGAGGATCGCGACCCCATAAACGGGAATGATGCGGAATGCCCTGCGGATGTAGAATCCTCCCAGTAAAATTCGTCCGCTATTCCTTTCTTCACGCAGCAACAAGGTGGTGATCAGAAACCCGCTGATGACGAAGAACGCGTCAACCGCCAGCGTGCCGCACATGTAATTCTGGAGAACGACCTGTTTGGGGTCCGGCGCTTTCACGTGAAAGCCGATCACCATGATGATGAGAATAAACCTGATTCCATCCAGCGGTGCGAAATATGACTTGTCCCAGAACGACAAGTCTTTTGGTTTGCCGGGAGTTTCATATCCTTTTTCTAACATGATCAATGTGGGTGAGATGGATGGTCACCGGAAGGAAGCGGCTGACACTGGCCCTGAGCGCTGGGCTTCGAGACTCAGGCAGGGAGTTTCTTCGCGACGATCACGAGGTCCAGAAGACCGACGGTTTCCTTCGGTCGTTGTCTCGCTTCATTTCTGAGGTGCGGCCACACTTCATCGAGATAGGCGGGTTCGGCGATGCGGATCGGGATGACCTGCAAGTCGGTGAAGCCGTGTTTCTCCATCATCGCGAGGAATTCGTCGGCAAAGTGACCGACCGCCCGCTGATATTTCAGGAAGATCAGGTCGAACTGCCAGCGCGGGAACGTTTGGAAGTCCAGAGGTGGCATCGGGTCCTCGAAGGCGCCGTGACCGCTGAGGTCGAACTTGTGGACCATCACGCCGCCTGGCTTCACCACCTCGCCGCAGTAGGCGAAAAAGCCATCGAGATCCTCGACATGTTCCAGCACGTCGAAGGAATACAGGAAATCCACTTTTTCCGGCAGCCTGATGGCTTCCAGGAGTCCCCGGTGGTAGGTCGCTTTTTGCGGGTTGAGTTGCAAGATCCCGCCTGGATCGAGCAACTCCCCGCGATTGGGGAGGCCGTCTCTCCCCACAAGCGCGTGGAGCGCCTGGCGGTTTTCCTCCGACAATTCCAATGGCAGGAACTCCACCAGATGCACATGCTTCGCGCCCATTCCCAGCATCATGTCCGCCGCCGCGAAACAATCCCCGCAGCCGATCTCGCTGGCGACGGCACCCTCCATGGATTCTGGATTGGGAATGTGCGCCAGCAGGGTACTGCAGATCCGGGTGTAGCGTGTCACCGCGTGATCCATGCCGACGTGCATCACCCGGCTTGCCGGTCGTTGCCTGATGCCGAGTTTCTGTTTGAGAACCGTCCAATAACCATAAAATCCGGTTTGGAATGCTGCCTGATAATGGGTGTGTTTGCTCATGGTCAATGGGTGATAGCCTCCGGTGGAATAAGGCGAAATCCGTCGTCGCTGCACTTTGCCAGGACAAGTAGGGCGGCCCGCCGGACCCACTTTCCCGCCGTATGGCGGTGCTGGTGGGGTGTGGAAGAGAAGAGGAAGAGCAGCCTCCGGCGGAAGAAGGCGAAGTGGGCGGACCGGGCCGGATCCGGCCTACCTTTCAAGAGGGCCAGCGAGTTCTTCAACGATCTGGCAGTAGGCTTCCTGATAAGACTTGCTATTGTATGTTTTGGCAATCGCGGCTGCCCCCTCGCGACCGAGTGATTTGCGGAGGGTGGGGTCCGCAGCGAGTGCTTTCATCGCGACGCCCATCGATGATTCCGAGGTGATACAGATCCCACCCGGCATTTCAGGGATGCAGCCAACTCGGGATGCGATCCAGGGCTTACCCTCACGCATGGCTTCGAGCAGTGCGATGGGCTGGGCCTCGCTCTCGGATGAGAGCACAAAGACGTCGCACGCGGCGAAGGCATTCAAGGTCGTCACGCGGTCTTGTTTTTCCAGCCAGACGATTTGTCCCGGGAGCTCTTCCGGACGGTTCACGGCGTCCTCGGTTTGGAACCGCTCTGAAAATTCATTGAACTCGCTGCCTATGAAAACAAGTATCGACCCTGGAATGGCTGCCAAGCGGAAGCTGCGGGCGGCGAATCCCTGGTTCTTAATAGAATTGAAGTTGGCGACACACAGAAAGACGAATTGGTCCGGCATGATGCCCAAGTTATCACGGAAGCTCGACGGGGCGGCGGCCCGCTCCTCCAGATTTACCCCGTTTGGTATGACCCGTCGTCCGCGATAGTCGAGGCGTTTGGCAATGGAATGGTCAAAAAACGCCTGCAGGTCGGCATATTCACTGAGATACACAACCCGGTCCAAGCGGGATAGCCACATGCACATCCTCGCAGCTTGCCCAATGGCCAAAGCACAGGATCCAAGTCCCCAGGGGAATTTAGGCAATCGAACCCATCTCAGCACATTGTAGCCATGGCTGACCAGGATCTTCCTGCCTCTGATTTTCGCGAGGTTGCCCAAAGTCAGATATAACGTCCATGCGTAAGCGTGGAATACCACGATGTCCCAATCGCCTGATTCAAGGAAAGCGCGATACTCGCTGACATCACCACGGAAGGGAAGCTTGGGATGTCCTGTTCCGGTGATCGAGAACTGATGGATTCTGGCCCCATGCCACACCAACTCGCTACGCGGCAAGGTGGTAGTTGAGGTCGCGACCTCCACCTCCCAGCCTCTTTTTAGAAAGCCGGCGGCCATCATTGAAGCTGCCTCGGCCACGCCATCTTTGTTTGGTGGGAAGCTGAAGGTGGAGATGAGGATCTTCATGCGGACGGAAAGGTGGCGGGATAATGTTGAGCGACGCTAATAAAAGTCGGAATTTTGTCGCACGATGCTGAATTCGCTGTGAGGTGGCAAGAATGGTTGCTGGTGCCGCACGGCGCTACATCATGTTTTGCCTTACTTGGATCCGTAAACGAAGTCACGCTCATAGGGAGGGGCGCTGGGATCCGCGAAGGATATCGTGAATCCGGCAGCGGTTAATATTTTGCAAACGTCATCTTTGGTTTGCGTGTCGGCACCTAGGAAGTCGTGACAGCATACACAAATGTTCCTGGTTTTTGACAGTGTGCTGTGAGCGCCGTTTAGAGCGAGGACTTCAGCTCCTTCAATATTCATTTTCATGAAATTAATGCTGTCTTTATTCGCGAGAAATGGAACGTCGTCCAGTCGCATTGCGGTTATTTTGATGTCATTTTTTGACTTTTCATGGGTAGCAATCGAGTTGCACTGCCAATTATCGTCAGGCAGCGATGACATCCACAAGATGCCATCCGTGTCAGATACAGCAATGTTATGGATTTCGACATTTGTAATATTGTTTAACTGCACGAATAAAGACAAAGCCTTGCACGTCCCGGGATGCGCCTCAATCGCCAAGACAGAGCCCGCAGCCCCTACCGCCTTTGAATAAACGTGGGTATCCTCGCCCATTCCGGCTCCTACATCCACAATGCAATCGCCTTCCTGCGGGCGGTATGTACGGAACCACCACCTCTGACGCATTCCGAAATCCATCTCTCCTGATGAGGTCCAGGATCGAATGATGTTCCGCCTGAGTCGCAGGCGCCGTCCCATGGCAATCGCCGTCCCGCTATCGTGTCTGAACCAATAGCCCTGATGGTTCTGAATTGTTATTTTGTTACGATCGAACATCCGGGAATAGACACTGAAAAGTCTCGATATCAGGGATTTTCCCCAGCTCGACTCTTGCAGGCGATCTATCAGGCTGTCACCAAGGGTGAGTAAATTTTTTTTCATGTGCATGGATTGAAGCGAGCGGCTGAAGCATGGATTGAGTTCGGTTCGGGTGTCGCCGCTTCCTGCCGGGGGAGGACTGCTCGGGGCAGGCGCAGGGGAGGACGGCTTCATGTCATGCCGAGTTTGGATTTGGCATTTCGGCAAATCTTGGCAGAAGCGCCGGCCAGTTCACTGTGGAGTCCGCGATCCAAGCCGAAGAACCAAAGCGCGGGAAGAACTGCGATGCAAAACAGGGTCACTCCGATTCCCAATCGGAAAGAGGCATCAAGTCCTGCCAAGGCGGGAATACGGGTGCATAAGAAAAGGCCGGCGGTGCTCAGGAGAATTCCCGCGGGACGGGCGATCCAACCGGTCACCGCGAGCCGGGAGATGCCGAAATAGCCGGCGGTCCGGCCGACACCATAAGTTCCGGTGATGGCCATGTTGCAGACCAGCGCGGCGATGAGCAGGCCGGTGAGCCCGATCCTCGGGACCAGCAGAACGGACAGCGTGACAAAGGCCAGTCCTTCGAACAAATAGACGAATTTCATGCCACGGACCTGCTTGGTGATGCCGACCAGACTGGTGTGGCAGCGGGTGACCGCGGTAGTGAACAACACGCAGGCTAGCAGGAAGTTATTCCAAGGGGCCCAAGTCACTTTCCCCGAGGTCCAGATTTCAATGAAGGCCCCGTTCATCAGGGCGATGCCGCCGCTGGCCAACATTGCCATAACCGCCGAAATAGTAACCAGATCCCGGAAGCGCTTTTGCAACTTGCTGCATTCCGCACGCACGACCATTTCAGCCAGTCCACCCGCCGAAGAGTCGAGCACCCGTGCGACAAACTGC
>JBEDKU010000554.1:0-4895 GCA_041172045.1 Verrucomicrobiota bacterium
TTCACGCCCATCTCCACCGAAAGCTCCGCCGCCACCGCCCATCCGGAGCCATGCGCCGAAACCGGTGAACACGACGCCCCACAGGACTCCGAAGATCAACATCGCATGCGCGGGCCACCACGCCAGGACGAGGCTGCCGATCGATAGGAACAGCGAGGCGGCGAGCAGCCGGTGCTGGATCACCCCGGCGGTGGTGGCGAACCCAATGGCCAGAAACAGCGCCGCGGAGCAAACGAGCGTGTTCAGTGGCACTCCCAAGAGCTGGTTGTTGATGCCGTTCACCAGGCACGCCACGGCGATCATTCCCCAGGTGAGAATCATCTGTCCGGAGACGAGGCTTTTGGGCATGCGGGTCTTGCGCAGGGTGAGGATCGCCATCCCACCCATGAGAATCACGAAACCGACCCAGATCGCCATGATTCCAGCGAGAGGTGGAGCAGCGGGTGAACGAAGAATCAGCCACCAAACGACAAAAGACGCCGCCGCGCCGCCCAAGCCGCCGGTGATGAAGAGGTTTGCCAGGGGCTGGCGCACGGCGTTGACATCCATCAGTTCCAACCGCCCGCGCATGTCGCCCAGTTGCCGGTCCCGCTCATCCACCTGCGCGGCGGAGGCCTCGACGAACGTGACTTCCGTTTCGCTCAGTCGGTCCCGCAGCGCGGCGAGCACCGTCCGCGCCTCGTCGAGCGGCTTGCCGCCTGCGAGAAGGAAATCGGCCGAGCGTCCTTCCTGCACCCACTGCGCGGCGGCGGCTGTCATCCGCGCCCGCGCCCGCAGCAAGGTGCGGTTTTCTTCGAGCCAGGCGCGGAGCCGCGGCCAGGATGTCAGCAACGCCTCGTGCGCGAGTGTGACGGCGGGCCGGGCCTCCTGGCCGGTGCCGCGCAGGTCGGCGACCAGCAGACGCGCGTCGAGAAACCCATCCAGAAGCGCCTTGGCACCGGGCCGTGCGCCAGCCCGTTCTTGGTCCGCCCAACGACGCGTGGCCGGGTCACCCTCGGCGCGATCCAGTCCTACCAGATCGTGCATCGCGGTATCGAACGCTCCTTGCGCCTCGTAATCCAGACGACTGAAAATCTCCTCTGCCCGGCGGGCGATCGCCCCCTCCATGCCGCCGATTTCCTGATAGGCCGCGTGGGTCATCACGCCGGCTTCCGAACGGCGGCCGTAGAGTTCCTCCAGCGTGAATTCCAACAGCGGGAGCGCGCGGGAATCGCGCACCGCGGCGTCGCGCAGCACGTCGTCGAGGCGACCTCTCAACGGGTCCTCCTCGTAGGCGAGTCCGGCGGCCTGCGCGGGCTGCCGGATCAGCGCGGTGATTTCCGCGGGAACCAGCGCGGGTAACTGATAGGTGCCATGGCCGCGGGCCAGTTCGATGAGTTCCGGAATCTCTTCCAGGCGCGCGTAGAAATCGCTGCGCAAGGTGGCGAGCACCCACGCGCGCCTGCTGCGGGCGAGAACCGCGAGCACGGTGATGAACGCCTGACGGCGTACTGGATCCAGATCGTGGGTGAAGACCTCCTCCAACTGATCCACCACCAACGCGAGCCGCGCGCGCGGGGTGCCCGTCAACTTTTGGGAGCGCTCGAACGCCGTGGCCGCGTGGACCAGCGCCTCGCCCACGAGGGCGTCCGCGGCTTCCGGGCGGGCTGACAATTTCGCCGCCAATCCGACCGCGTCGCCCTCCGCCAGTTCCGCCACACGCGCCAGCTCCGGCAACGCGCCCGGCCGCAACAACGCGGCTGCCAGACCGATGAGTGGATCCGAGCCGCCGTCGCCCGGTCGCGTGAGACAGCGGCGGACCAAGGCGACATCCTCGATCACGCCGGGCGTGTCGAGCAGCGTGAGCACCCCGGCGCGGAGCAGCGACGATTTTCCGCCGCCGGACATCCCGGTCACCAGAACGAACGCCGAGCCCGCCCGCGCCTGCTCGCGCAATGCGGCGACGACCTCGCTGGTCGCTTTGCTGCGGCCGCAAAACACCGCCGCGTGCTCCGCTTCGAACACCGCGAGGCCGCGAAACGGAGAGCCATGGACCCAGCTCGGCGGTGCCGCCTCCGCGAGCGCCCGCCCCGGCGGCAGCTTGGCCTCGATGAGCTTGCGGAGGTGGATTTCCAGCTTTTCCTCGAAATCCACCGGGTGCTCGAACGGATGAAACGCCGCCACCAGGGTGCCGTCCTGGGCGTTGTGAAACCAATGCTGGATGAAGCCGTCCAACGCCCGCTTCTGGTCGAGCCGCGAGCGCACGTTCTGTTCGTCCTGCAAGTCCACCACCGGATGGGTGGTCTTGCGATAGACCAGCAGTTCCGGCTTGCCGTGGGCCTTGTGAGCCTCCACGGCCACCTCGAATTCATACTCGGTGCCGGATGCGTAAGCGGAGCCGTCGGCTCGCCGGAATTGCGCTGGCAGGCGCGTTCCTAACCGCGACCAAATGATGCAGACGACGATATCGGCCTCCGATGGCGATACGATCTGGTCTTGAAAAGTGGAGGTCGCCAGCAGGGGTTCGTGCTCCCAGAAAATCGGTTGCAGGCGTGTGCGGCGGGAGAACTCGCCGGCCAGGCGGCCCAGCACACGCCCCGTGAGCGCGCGTTCCTCCGCGACATCACCCGGGGATGAAACGAAGATTCTCAGTTCATCCATGGGAGCGAAAGCGGATGCGGGAGATTGAACATTCGCCGGAAAAACTACCCTTCCATTCCGCCTTGCCAAGGATTCTTTTGGCCGCGGAAGTCGGCTGAGTCGAGGCTTCCGGCGGCCGCCGGCGGATGCTCAGGGCGGTTCTGTGAGAGGGCATAGCGAGTTCGTCTGGGACGCGAAGCGAACTGAAATTCCGCTTGCCGCCGGTCCTCTCTAGCGATTGCATGACCGAGTCAAATTTCATGATGAAATTCAGGATTTCGCTACCGCTGCTAGGTCTGGTCTGTCTCGGGGGCGAGGTCGTTGGCATTGAGCCTGCAAGTCCTCCGCCGGTTTTCGCCCGGAAGAACGAGATCAAACTTTTCGTGACGCCTGAGAACGCGGAGCAAGCACTCGCGGTGTTGAAACTCGATGAAAAGCGCGCCGTACGGCAGATGGTGTGTTTTTTCGATACGGCGGATGGAGCGCTGGAGGCGCAAAACCTGATCCTGCGTTCCCGTCAGAAAGACGGCGAGTCCGGGCAATCGACGGTGAAACTTCGTGCCAGCGACAGCGCGACCGAGTTGAGCGAGGCGGAGCGGGCGATCCAACCGGAGCAGGACTGGACGCATGAAAACGGACCTACGCTCTCCAGATCGGTCGATTCCGCGCCGCTGGAAAAAGGCCTGGTGCCACAAGTGGCGGCGGGCGAGGGGGCGGTGGCCGAGCTTTTCAACGATGAGCAGAAGCGGTTGGTGATGGCGCGGATGAAGAATCTCGAATGGGGGAGCTTGCGGCGTTTCGGCCCGGTGGAGGCGAAGGTCTGGCGGGAGCAGCGTAGGTTGGACGGCTTCAAGGAAAAGGTGACGATCGAGCTATGGCATCTCGAAAAGGACGGGCGGACGCTGGAGGTGCTCGAGGTTTCCGCCAACGCCAAGGCGGAAACCGAGGAGCAGGCGCGGGCGCTGGCGAAGCAGTTTTTTGGAGCGGCCAATGCGGCGGGGCTGGGTGAGCCGGCCGGGCAGACGAAAACCAAAAAGGTGCTCGATTTTTTCAAGCCGGGACGCTGAAATTCCAGTCGTAGTCATTCTGGAAGTTTGCATTCGCACCCATAAAAACATGATCGCCAAAGCATCTGTCATTTCCGCCGCCGCGTTCGCGGTCGTCTTGTTCACCACGCCGGAGGCATCCGCCTGGGGCTGTGTCCGCGCCGCCGGTGGCCGGGGATATGGCGGCGTCACCGTTTATAACAACGGTGGCTACGGAGCTTACAACTACGGCGGCTGTTATGGCGCGGGCTTCGCTGCGGGCGGCGGTCCCGCAGCGCTGGTCGGCGGACCGCAGCAGAACCCGGATTACATTCCCATTCCGACCACGGCCCCGGCACCTCCTTCAACGCCAGTGGATCCGCTGGATGACCAAACCATTCAGGACGGTCCTTACTCGCCGGGAGTTTACGGCCGGCCCGCCGGGCAGTCCGGGACACCATTGGGGAATTGAGCGCCAGCTAACCGTTCCACTCGGGTAGGGTTTCCGCGAGGATCGCGTCGATCTTCTGCTTCTCGGAGACTTTGATCCAATCGTAGGCGGAGTCGTTTCCCGTGAGGGCGGAGCGCATTTTCCGGATCACCAATTGTTTCACCGGCGCAGGCAGGTTCCGGAACGCCTCGGAATAGACCATGTAGGAGCAACGGTGTTTGAAGATGTGGTTGTAGAGTTTGAAATCCGCGAGCGAGCGGCCGTCCTTGGTTTTTGGGAAGCGGGCTTCGAAGGACTTCTGGAAATCCTCGCCGCCTTCGATGCCTTCGCCGGGGTCCGCCTCGTTTTTGAAAAACAGGCAGTCCACGATTTTGTCCGCCACGCTTTCGGCCACTTGGCCGGCGGATCCAGCGTCGGGGCCGGCGTTGGGATCGAGCAGCCGGCTGAGGAAAATCGCGCGGCGGTATTGCATGGAGGCCGCGGTGAGCAGGTTGTGCATGCGGCATTGGTGCTCCAACACGAGCAGGGCGACGATGTCGCTGGTGGGGCGCGGGTATTTGGCGGTGTCGATGGTGTTGCTCAAATCCAGCAGGTTGCTTGGCTGTGGCTCGACGGTTTCGTTTTCCGCGTAGGTCCGGTTTCCCAGATGCGGCAGCGAGCTGCGGCCGGTGACGTAGTAACCGCCCCAGCGTTCGGTCAGCGGGGATTCATGATCCACCAGGCGGGTTCCCATCGCGAGCAGCGGACGTCCGCTTTCGTCTGGAAAAACCGAGCGGACGAGCATGCCGGGCACTTGCTCG
>JBEDKU010000555.1:0-4494 GCA_041172045.1 Verrucomicrobiota bacterium
CATCAATGGCCCGATCAGCGAGACCGGCGGCGCAAAGAACCTCACCAAATCCGGGAATGGAGTCCTGCAGCTCGCCAATAGCAGCAACAGTTATACCGGGGTGACCGCCATCACCGGCACGCAAGGAGGCATCCTGGTCACCGCGAACAACACCCTCGGCACCACGGCGGGCAATACCACGGTGGCTGCCGGCACCTCCCTCGGGATTGCGGGTGGCGTCAACTACGCTGCGGCTGAAACCATCGTGGGTTCGGGAGCGGGAAGCGCGGCAATTACAGGGGCGTTTACCGGTGCCTCACGCGGCTTTGTCCAAGGTCTCAGCGGCAGCAGCACCTTTGCCGGCGCGATCCAGATCGATGTCACCGGGACATCGCGGATCGGCACTCAGGACGGTGGATCACTCACCCTCTCCGGGCCTATCACCATGGCGGGCGCGACGACGGGAGTGAGCGTGTTGTTCCGCGCCGGTAACACGGCGGGAGACTTCATCACCCTGTCCAACACCGGAAACTCGTGGGACGGGCAAACTCAGATCTTTTCCGGAAACACGAACACTGGCTCGGGTATCCGACTCGGCGTGAACAACGCCCTGCCGACTTCGGCACCTGTCTCCGTGGTGACCAACTCCACTTCCGGAACGCGGCTGGACTTGGCGGGATTCAGTCAGCAAGTCGGCGGCTTGATTCTCACTAACACGTCCACCTTCCTGAAAGTCACGAACAGCGTGGCCGCCACCACCTCGGTGCTGACCCTGAACAGCGCCACGGACAGGCTCTTCGACACGGGCGGAGTGATTGAAGACGGAGCGGGGATCGTCGAGGTCGTCAAGGCGGGTGCGGGCACTCAAGTCTTCGGTGGAGTCCACACCTACACCGGCGAAACCAAGGTCAACGGCGGCAGACTCACCATCGGCTTCACCGGCACTATCAATGGTACCGACGCGGTCTCCATTGGCACGGGCGAGTTCAGGTACAACTCCTCCACCGCACTCTCCCAGGCGGTGAGCTTCAGCTCCGCTGGCGGCACCCTCAGTGGCACCGGAACCATCACCCCGGCGGTCGACATCAGCATCGGGAACACCCTGGCGATCGGCGACGGCACCACCGGCGCGATGTCCTTCGGCGGAGCATTGACCGTCGGCGGCACCTACCGCTATCAGGTCGATGGAGGAACCAATATCGCCGACCTCGGCGATGTGACGGGCAATCTAACTCTCGGCGGCATCCTCGATCTGGTGCAGCTCGGCAGCTACACCGTTGGAGACAAGTTCACCCTTTTTGCCTATGACGGCACACTTGGCGGAACTCTCTCCGGCATCGCGGACGATGCGGATTTCACCGCAGGCGGCGGACTTTGGAACATGAACTACAACGATGACACGGCCGGTTTGAATGGCGGAGTCAGTGCTAGCAGCACTTACGTCACCATCACGGCCGTCCCGGAACCCGCCGCCGCATGGCTCGCCGGACTGGGCGCTCTTTTCCTCCTTCGCCGCCGTCGCGCGTGAGGCTATTCCGGGCGAGGGGATGGGTTTTCCCGCGTTTCGTGATCTCCCCGCACCCCCCGGATGCGGACCCGGCCGGTGATGGAGGGGTTTCTGCGCGGAATTCAGAAATGGCACCACCCGACGTGGTCGCAAAGTGTAAGTTTTTGCCCAAACCGTGCAAGCTGGAACAGGTGACAAGCCGTGCGCCAATGCAATCCTGTTCGAGTTCCGATGTGTGATGTGCAGCATGCAAGCCACCCCATCCACCTCCCGGCGCCTTCAACCCATTTCATTTCCAAGTCCTCCGGACCGGCCCACCGCTGATTCCTGAGAGAAATCCAACCATAAATCCCAATCACTAAATTCATGAAACCCAAATTCCTCGCATTCCCGCTCGCCCTCGTCCTTTCCCAATCCATCGTCGCCGCCGACTTCACTTGGCAAGGCAATACTGACGCCAGCTGGACGGAGGGAACCAACTGGCTGCTCGGTGCCGCTCCTACCTACGGGGCCACCTTGACCACCGACAGGCTCTATCTTGGCAGCGCCGGTGTCGGTGCCGGCGCGGTTTACAATCCGGGAGTGGGAGTCACGACGACCTTTGAATCCGGTCGGGGCATCATCATCGGCTCGGCACAAGGCCCGGCTAATCTCACCGTCTCCAGCGGCACCCTGAAAATCAATGGCCCGGCCACGGCTGGGAACGAACCCATCATGGCCAATGGAGTCAATGCCACCTTGCTGATCAACGGCGGCCATCTCGATCTCTCCGGGCACGGTAACGGATTTAAACTGGTCAATACCGGTGTGGCCCTGCTCACCAGCGATCTGACAATCACCAGCGGCGCATTCTCCAGCGGCACCTTTGATTTCTTCAATGGCGGTGTGGCGGCCACCAGCACCGTCAACCTCGATGGAGGTGTCCTGACTGTCACCCGTTTCCTAAAAACGGGAACTACCGCGACATCGACCCTCAACCTCGACGGTGGCACTCTTCAACTCCGCAGCACACTGACTTCTCCTGCTTTGTTCTTAGCCGACTTGGCCGGACTGCAAACCATCGTCGAAGACGGTGGCGTGATCGTGGACACCGACACCTTGACCAACGCCTACAGCGCCACTATCGCCGAGGTGTTGGAGCATGATACCGTCTTGGGACTCACTGCCGACGGCGGACTCACCAAGAACGGAGCGGGCACACTCACTGTCTCGGGAGCCAACACCTTCACCGGCCCCGTGACCGTCAACGCCGGAACATCGACCACCACCAGCAGACTCCTGCTGGGGAACGACAGCGGAGCTGGCACAGGTACCATCACCCTCGCCGATTCCTATACCGATCTTCAGTTGAGCGTGAACCGCAACATCGCTAACCCATTGGTGGTCTCGGACACGGGTGACCAGAAAACCCTTATCTTCAACAGCCCCAGCGGAGCCGAATACTCCGGCCCCATCACCGTCAACGAAACCACCGTCGACAACTTCCGCATACGGTCTGATGCAAGTTGCTTTCTAACGATCTCCGGCAAGATCAGCGGGGCCGGCAAAATCACAAAATTCCAGTCCGGCGATGTCTCTCTGACAAACGGCGCCAACGACTTCTCCGGCGGCACCAAGATCGATACCGGAAAGCTCAATTTCCTGTACGGCGCTCTAGGCACATCCGGCAGCGTCACCATGAATGGTGGCACCCTCCGCTGGTCGCCGGGCAATACCCAGGACCTCTCCGCACGCCTTGTGATGGTGGATGCCAAGACCGCCACCTACGAAACCGGCGGCAACAACGTCACCTTCGGCACCGCCATCGGCAGCTCATCCACCGCCAATCTGGCGAAAACAGGTTCCGGCCAGCTCACCCTCACCGGCACGAACTCCTACACCGGCACCACCACCGTCAACGGCGGCACCCTGCGGGTGGATGGCTCGCTCAACGCAGCCAGCGCGGTTTCCGTGACCACCGGCGAGCTCTCTGGAACCGGCACAATTGGCGGCTCGGTGACTGTCGCAGCCGCAGGCAGCATCACTCCCCGCGCCGTGGGCTTTGCTGGCACCCTCACGATCGGTGGCGGCCTCGATGTCGCGGCGATGGCCGCCGGCACGGGTAAGCTCAAGTTCGATCTCGGTGCCAATACCGCCGCCAGTGACCAGATCGCCGTCACCGGCGGCACGCTGGCCATCGGTAGCGGCGTGCTGGGCTTCTCCGACTTCACCTTTGGTAACATAACGGGAGGTCCGCAAAACGTAACCTACACCCTCATTACCAGCGGTGCGCCCATCAGCGGCACGCTCAACGGAAGCGACCTCAGCGGCCCGATCGGGGTGGGCGGCACCGGCACGCTCTCGATCAGCGGCAACGACATTGTCCTAACCGTCACCGGTCTCAGCGGCAACCTCGCTCCCACCATCTCGGACATCGCCAACCCGCCGTCGTTCCCGTCGGGCGGCAACACCGGCGCGTTGGCCTTCACCATCACCGATGAGGATCTCGGGACGGTGACCCTCACCGGCAGCAGCTCCAACACCACGCTGGTGCCCAACGGCAACATCGTCTTCGGCGGCAGCGCTGGCAGCCGCACCGTCACGGTCACCCCGGTTTCCGGTCTCTCCGGCACCGCCACCATCACCATCACCGTCACCGACGCCGGCAGCCTCACCGCCTCCGACACTTTCGTGGTCACCGTCACCGACAACTACCTGTCTTGGGCCACCGCCAACAGCGTGACCGGCGGACCCGACGGCGACTCGGACAACGACGGCGTGACGAACCTCATCGAATACGCCCTGGTCAACGGCGGTGAACGCGGTGTGTACGGCGGCAACACCATCACCTTCACCAAGCGTGGAGCGCCATACGGCGGCGATGTCACCTACGACATTGAGAGCTCCACCCTGCTCACCGCCGGATCATGGAGCACCCTGGCCAAGCCGCCGGTCGTCGAAAGCCCAAGCTCGATCTCCTACACCTTCACCCCCGGCAGTCCGGTGAAGAACTTCGCCCGCCTCAAGGT
>JBEDKU010000556.1:0-5729 GCA_041172045.1 Verrucomicrobiota bacterium
CTGGATGCCAGCGAGCGGGACATCGCCGCGTATTGGGCCACCTACCAGATCGGGAAGCGCAGCAACGACATCACCGACCTCGTGTTCCTCAACTGGACCCGCATCAATCCGCGGGCCGCCATCGCCGCCACCGCCGGGGGCAAGGACGAGCACTACGCGTGGTGGGCCTGGGCCTGCCATGATCCCAAGGGCTCGCTCGCCGCCGCCCTCGCCGCGAATCCGGACCGGGTGAACAACGTCGCGTGGGGCATCGGCGAGTTTCACCCCGAGTGGTTGCGCGCCCACTTCAAGGAGATCCCCGAGGCCGCGAGGGGCAATGCCCTGTCCGGTCTGAGCAAGTGGAATGACGGTGAAAATCCGTTGGAGATGCTCAAGTTCCTCAAGGAAAACGGGGAGACTGACGACGCGGGGAATTTCAAGGCGCTGGCTCTCAAGGACCCGTGGGCCGCTCTCGACTGGATCAGGGAAAACCCCGGCCGCTCGAACGATCCGTTTGCGGAAAGGGGCGCGAACAGCGAGCGCGTGCGCATCCTGCTATCGACCATGAGCACCGAGTATCCGGACGATCTACGACGCCTCGCCGAGCAGACGCCGTCCGGCGAGTTGAAGCGGACGATGGAAGCCGCCTTGTTCGACAGCCTGCTGGCGACCGATCCGGCGGCCGCCATCGAGCAGGCCAAGACCACGGACTCGTCCGTCATCGCCATACAGCGATTTTCTCAAATCGGGCTCAGCTTGCTCAAGTCCGATCCCGACAAGGCGTTTGAAATGGGGAGGAACCTCCTGACCGGGAAACTCAGCAACACCAGCAACTCGGTCGAGGTGGATTATCCGAACGGCAGCTCCAGTTGGGGTGGTTCTTTGGAAGGTGTTACTGATCTGCTCTCCGCGCTGATCGCCAAGGATCCCGCGCGGATCATGGCGATGGCCATTCGACCGGGTGAAAAGCCGAGCAATTCCTTGAACTCCATCGCCAACCAATGGGCGGCCCAGGATCTCGTCTCCTACAGCCAATGGGTGAACCAGCAAACGGATCCGGACATCCGCCAATCCGCCGTTGCTCCGATCGTCAACGAGTTGACGCAACTGAACCAGTTTTCCGAAGCGGCCGAGTGGGCGATGACGACGGACCACTCAAGCCTGAACAACGTCTTCTACCCTTGGAAACAGGCCGATCCTGAGGGCGCGGCTGTCTGGCTGGAGAACGCCAATCTACCCGAAAACGAGAAGGCGCTTTTCCGGAACATCCTCCACCCGAAGCAGTCCTCTGAGCCAGCGCCCCCTCCTGAAGAATGAAACCCGAACCCTCCCATTTCCTCATCAAGGCCGGCGGAATTCTTGGCTTCCTCGCGATGGCCGCCGTCGGTTGGAATCTCGCGGACGGCTCCCGTCCCGCGCCCGTCGCCGCGGAAGCCGCCACGCCCGCGGGCAAGCGCGCCGAGCGGCCCACACGCGCCGTCAGATCCACCGGGCCGGCGACCATCGCCGGGAAACGGCTGGACGCCATCCGCGGGGCCGGCTCGCCGGAAGCCCGCCTGCGCGCCACTCTGGATCTGGCCAACAGCCTGCCGCCCTCCGAGTTCGCCGCCTGGCTGGACGGCGGCTACTTCAGCCTGCGCGAGGGGGCCGAGCTCACGCTTTTCACCAAGATCCTCCAAGAGCGCTGGCTGCTGGAGGATCCGGAAGGACTCATCCTCTGGAGCATCAAAAACAGTTCCGGCAAAGGCCGGAACCTGCTCGCGACCTGGGCGGAAAAGGAACCCCAGCGCGCGATCGATTTCTTCAAAAACCATCCCGACGACGCGGCGGAAATGCAGGCGCTCACCCGCATCGCCAAGACCCACCCCGCGCTCGCGCTCCAACGTCTGCGAGAGATGGCGACTGCCGGGATCTCCACCAAGGGCACGGATCATTCCTTCAGCCTGTTTCGCCAGTTGGCGGATCAATCTCCGGCCGCCTTGGAGGTGATGATGGACTCCTTGCCTGCCAAATTGAGGAGCCAGGCCGAGACCGCCCTGAGCGGTCCGCGACTCAAAGCTTCCTTTGCCACCGAGATCCGCGCGCTCTGGGACCGCCCCGACGGCTGGAAAATCTTCCAGGCGAACCTGTCCGGAAACCAGGAGCTTCGCGGCAAATTATTCGACGAGCTCGCCAACCTGCCGCCCGCATGGAGAGAGTCCGTGGCGTCGAGTTATTATTACTTCATCAACGAGAAGAACGCCGCAAAATGGCTCGACGCCGACCTGACGGGCTACGGCTTCACCCCCCAACAAGCCAAGGAGTTTCATGGGAACGCCTTGGCCAACCTGGCGGTGAGTCAGCCTGAAGAAGCGATCAGACGCATGGGAAACGTGGCTCTGGATGTGGAAACGAGGCAAAGCATCCTTTCCCAGCTTCTCTCCTCGGTGAGCGACGATCCCGAAAAAGCCGAAGCCCTCATCGCCAAGCTCGGTTCCGAAGAAGACCGCAAGCTGGCCCGCAGCGCGCTGGAAGCCTCCCTCACCCGGGAAGCGGATCCCAAGCAGGTTCAGCCGGCCGACTGGCTGGAAAAGATGGGCGGGGTGGATCCCAAGAATGCTGGGAATGCTTACCAATATTTTTCCATGCTCGGGCAGTGGGATTCCGACAAACTCACCGCGCTCAACACGCAGTTCAAATCCATGTCGGATGACAAAAAGCAGCAAGTCGCCCAAGCCATCGCCGCTGCCAGAAATTACGGGTTCGAAATCAATCCGGCGCTCTCCGGCGAGGCCATTCGTTACCTGGTGGCCCATCCACCGGAGGCACCCGTCGCCAGCGGAAATGATTCCTCGGACACCGATCCGCTGCGGATGGCCTCGGAATACGCTGGAAGACTCGCTGTCACGGATCCCGTCGCCGCCAGCGACTGGGTGCAGACGCTCCCCGCTGGTGAATCCAAGCTCTGGGCGCAGAAGAACCTCGCCCGCAACTGGGCGATCTACGACCCGAAAGCCGCCGACCAGTGGGTGAAATCCCTCCCGGCCAGCGCCCGCTCCAAGGTCCAAGGTTTCATGAAAAAGGAATAATCCGCGTGAAAAAGACCCCGCTGTTTCTCATTCTCGGTCTCTCCGGCGCTGGTCTGTTATCCGGCATCGCCGCGCGGCGTCTTATGTATCCCACTGTCCTGCCTGTGGTGGAAAACAAGCCCGCCGTCGTCCGCGAGGCTCCGGAACAATCCGCTCCGGCGATTCTTCCGTCGCGGTCCGCTGACACGCTGGAAGCGCTCGCCGCCTTGCCTCATTCTGAACTCTACTCGCGTCTCGCCGCCTGGCTGGTCGATGCCGGCGAGCCGGAAATCGCCACGTTTTGGGACGGCTACCGGACGGGAAAACGCACCAACGAGATCACGAATCTCGTCTTCATCCACTGGACCCGTCTCAACCCGCAGGCCGCCATCGCGACGGTCGCCGGGACTCCGGACGAGCATTACGCCTGGTGGGCATGGTCCTGCCATGACCCTCAGGGCTCGCTCGCCGCCGGCCTCGCAGCCGGGCCGGAGCGGGTGAAAAACGTCGCCTACGGGCTTGGCGAATTTCATCCCGCGTGGCTGCGCCAGCATTTCAGCGAGATTCCCGAGGCCGCGCGAAAGGACGCGTTCTCCGGCTTGGCGAAATGGGGCGATGCGCAAAATCCCTTGGAAATGCTCAAGTTCGCCGAGGAACACGGAATGAACTCAGGCAACCCGACCTTCAGGGCCTTGGTCAGCAAAGACCCGTGGGCCGCTCTGGACTGGGCCAAGGAAAACCGAACCGGCCTGGACGAACTCATCTCGCAAATGGCCGAGGAGAGCCCGGACGACCTCGCCCGCCTCGCCGGGCAATCGCCGTCCGGTGAAGCCAAGCGGAAAATGGAAGCCGCCCTTTTTGCCAATCTCCTCAAGACCGATCTCGAGGCCGCCATCGCCCAGGCCAAGGCCGCCGAGGTCCCGAGAGTGGCCGCCGAACGATGCTCCGCCGTCGGGCTCGCGCTGGTGAAGACTGATCCCGAGCAAGCGTTCGAAATGGCGGAGCACCTGCTCGCCGCCTGCCCGAATGCGATGATGGCGATGAACTCGATCCAAATCCCGGGCGGCGGCAACGCTGGCGGCTGGGGGACCGCGGTGGACGGAGTGACCGAGCTGATGGATGCGCTGCTGTTTCAAGACCCGGCGAAGCTGATAGATATCGTCACGGCACGGCCATCCGACGATGACGACTACCCGTTCGACAATCTCAGCGACCAGTGGATCCAACGCGACTTGGCGGCTTATGCGGAGTGGGTGAAGCGGCAGACCGATCCGGCCATCCGCAATGATGGGACGAACAAGGTCGTCAGCCAGTTGCAAAAGGACGGACTCTTCCAGGACGCCGTCGACTGGGCGATGTCCCTGACCGGTGACAACCGGATGAACAAGGTGGAGAACGTGACCATCAACTGGGCACAAAAGGACTGCGGCAAAGCCCTCGAATGGATCGAAGCGGCGGATCTTCCCGCCGAGGATAAATCCGCGCTGAGAAACCGCATCGCCCCATGAAATCGTCCCCTCATCGCCTTGTAGCCCTCGTCGGATTTCTCGCCATGGCTGTCATCGGCTGGAATCTCACTGGCGGACCTGCGGAAAGGGTGGGGGAGGACCTCGCGCCTTCAGGCACCCGTTCTTCCCGTCCGCGTCCGTCCAAACCGCCCGGCCTCCGCGATGCCGCCGCCGCGAAATTGGCCGTGATTCGCAACGCCGGGAATCCCGCCGAGCGCCTGCGCGCCACCATCGCGCTCGCGGATTCCCTGCCGCTTTCCGAGTTCGGCAAGTGGCTCGGCGGCGGCTGGTTCGACCTGCGCGACGGGGCCGAGCTGACGATTTTCACCGAGATCCTCCGCGAGCGCTGGTGGCGGGAGGATCCGGAGGGATTCGTTCTCTGGTGTCAGAAAAACGATTCGCGCCGCGCCTCGTCCATGCTGCTCACGTGGGCCGAGGAGCAGCCGCAGCAAGTCATCGATTTCTTCAAGCGCCACCCGGACAACCTGCATGAACTCGAGGCGCTGGCCGGCATGGCCAAGTCCCATCCGGACCTCGCGCTCCAGCGTCTGTTGGAAATGGATGGTGCCGGCCTCTCGGGTCACAATGCCTATTATGGTGACGACCTCTTCCGGGCGCTGGCCGGGAAATCACCCGCCGTCTTCGAGGCCGCGCTGGATTCCCTGATGGCTCCCGTTAGGCAACGGGCGGAGAAAATTCTCATGCAGGAGAAATTCAAGGCCGACTACCCCGGCGAGCTTCGCAAGCTGCTAGCCCGGCCTGACGGCTTCGAGCTTTACTATCGAATCGCCGCCGGGATGGATGGCGTGCTTGGAAAGATCTTCGACGACCTCGCTAATCTCCCGCCGGAATGGCGGAAAGGAATTTCCGCCAACGCCAGGAACTTCATCGATGCCGACAGCGCGGAAAAATGGTGGAATGCCGATCTCGCCGCCGCCGGATTCTCCGAGGAGGAAGTGAATGCCCTCCGGATCGAGTCCTTGCAGAAAATCGCCGCCAGGAACCCGGAATTCGCCCTTCAGCAGATTGACGGATTGACGTTTTTCGTCGGGGAGTCGGCGAGAGGGTACTCGGACGACCGTTGGATCGTCATCGAGAACGCGCTTTCCGCTCACCCGGAAAAAACCGCGGAGCTCATCGCGCTGCTGCCTAATGAAAAGGACCGGGGAGTCGCCCGCGAAATCCTCAGGCGGGT
>JBEDKU010000557.1:0-2533 GCA_041172045.1 Verrucomicrobiota bacterium
GACACGCCCGACGAACAACTGCAGGCCGACTTCACCCGTGATTTCCTAACCGCCGCCTTCAGCCATCCGGCGATCAACGGCATCGTGCACTGGGAATTCTGGGACCGGCAGGAAGAGCGCAAGGACGTCTCGCTGTGGCGGGCCGACGGCACACCCCGCGCCGCCGGACTCGCCTGGATCGACATGGTCTCCAAAACCTGGTGGACCAACGCCGACGGTGAAACCTCCGCCGACGGCACCTACTCCACCCGCGGCTTTTATGGCGACTACGAGGTGACGGTCTCAACGGGAAGCCGGAATCAGACCGTCAAGCTCAAGCTCCAGCCCGGCGGAGCCACTCAAACGATCTCGCTGCAGTGAGCATTGTTTCGGGCGGGCTAGCTCGTTCGGGTGGTATAGAATCCAAGGATTCCAACCGTTGTGTGGGGGGCGAAACCGCTTCTGTTTATCCATGTTGATCAAATCCAAGCCAAGTATCATTGCGACCTTCATGGGCTGTTGCATTCCGTTATTGTTCGCGCAGACACCTTTCGATGCCACGGATTTCCTGGAGAACCATTGCACAAGTTGCCATGACGACGTGGATCAAAAGGGTGGGCTCGACCTGACATCCGTTGTCTGGAAACCCGGAAACCTGGCGAATTTCGCCACATGGGTAAAAATCCACGACCGCGTGGCGTCCGGTGAGATGCCGCCGAGAAAGAAAAAGCGCCCGGAAACCGCGGATTTGGAGAAATTTCTCGGTAGCATTTCATCGAACCTCACGAAACATGAAACTGCCGCCGTGGCCCGCGAAGGCCGCGCGACGAAGCGGCGGCTGAACCGCTTCGAATACGAGAACACGCTGCGCGACTTGCTGTCGCTGCCCTATCTGGACGTGAAGGATTTCCTGCCGGAAGACACCGAGGCGAACGGATTCAACAAGACCGGCGAGGCGCTGGATGTTTCCCATGTGCAGATGGCGAGGTATTTGAAAGCGGCCGATTACGCCCTGCGCCAGGCGATCGTTCCGCAGGCCGAGCAGCCGGCAAAGACGGTGAAACGCTATCCCACTTGGAACCAGGACGACTTCGTCAAGAACATCAATCAGGTTCCTGCACGTCGCCGAACTTTCCCGATGCAGGGACTGGAGCTGAAATCCGAATTTTTCGGAAAGGGGATTCGCGACCTGCGGATGCAGGACCAGATGATCAAGGATTCCGGATCCATCGGCATCCTGATGAGTACCTACGAGCCGACCGAAATCCGTTTCGGCGGGTTCAAGGCTCCGGTTTCGGGGCGCTATCGGCTGCGGGTTTCGGCGAACAGTTTCTGGATCGACAATGAGTTCACCACCGTTTCCGCAGGTCGCCGCCCGGAACCCGTGACCCTGTATGCGGACACCCCGCCGGACCAGTTGCGCAAGCTCGGCAGCTTCGATGTGGGCGCGAAACCAACGGTCGGCGAGCTCGACGTGCTGCTGCTCGCCGGGGAAACGATCCGGCCCGACGCGGCGCGCTTGTATCGACCGCGGCCGATGGCGAAGGGCAATCCCAACGGTGATGAAAGCGGGATGCCGGGAGTCGCTTTCCAGTGGTTGGAAGTCGAGGGCCCGTTGATCGATCCCTGGCCGCCGGCGGGACAGCGTTTGTTGTTCAGGGATCTTCCCTTCATTGCGGGAAAGGATGGCGTGGAAATCATTTCGAAAAATCCCGACGCGGATGCGGCGCGCTTGTTGCGGGAATTCATGCGGCAGGCGTATCGCGGGCCGTTTCCGGATTCCGAGGTCGAGCGTTTCCTCGGGTTGGTCCGGCGGGCGATAAAGGACGGGCACGGCTTCACCGACGCGATGATCGCGGGTTACTCGGGCGTGCTTTGTTCGCCGGAATTTCTCTATCTCGATGAAAAGCCGGGAGGTCTCGACGATTTCGCGTTGGCCGAACGGCTATCCTATTTTCTGTGGAATTCGAGACCCGACGAAACCCTTCGGCAGCTGGCGGAAACGAAGCGCCTCCACGAAACCTCCGTTCTCCAACAGCAAACGGAACGGCTGTTAAAGGATCCGCGTTCGCAGCGGTTCGTGAATGCCTTCCTCGATTATTGGCTCGACCTCCGCCACATCGCGGGCAGCGCGCCGGATGCCGAACTCTATCCGGAATACCAATTGGACGACCTGCTCGTCGAGTCGATGACGGCGGAAACCCAGCTCTTTTTCTCCGACCTGCTCAAACGGAACCTGAGCGTGACGAATCTCGTCGGTTCGGACTTCGCGATGCTCAACGAGCGCCTGGCCAAACTCTACGACATCCCGGGCGTGGATGGCGTGGCGCTGCGCCCGGTGAAACTCGCGCCCGACAGCGTGCGCGGCGGATTGCTCACCCAGGCGAGCGTGCTGAAAGTCACCTCCAACGGCACCACCACCTCGCCGGTGACGCGCGGCGCGTGGATCATGGCGAGATTGCTAGGCAAGCCCGCGCCGCCGCCGCCCGCGAGCGTTCCGGCGGTGGAGCCGGACACGCGGGGCGTGACGACCATTCGCGAGCAGTTGGAAAAA
>JBEDKU010000558.1:0-3511 GCA_041172045.1 Verrucomicrobiota bacterium
TCGCCTCTCCATGCGCCTCCACATCGCTGCCGGCTCCCTCATGGAACAGGACGACCAACAAGGCGTCGCCCATTTCCTCGAACACATGGTCTTCAACGGCTCGAAGACCTATTCCGCCGCCGAGCTGATTCCGAAAATGCAGCGACTCGGGATTTCCTTCGGCGCCCACGCCAACGCCTACACCTCCTTCGACGAAACCGTTTACATGCTCGACCTGCCAGACCTCTCCGCGGATACCCTCAAACTTGGCTTCACCGTCATGCGGGACTTCGGTGATGGCGCACTCCTCACCGCCGAGGAAATCGACAAGGAGCGCGGCGTCATCCTATCCGAAAAAATCAGCCGCGATTCCGTCGGCACCCGCATCATGGAGCAGCAGTTCGCCAAAATCCTGCCGGACTCGCTGGTGACGCTGAGGTTTCCCATCGGCTCCGAGCAAGTCATCAAGGCCGCGCCCCGCGAGCGGTTTCTGGATTTATACAGCCGCTTCTACACCCCGGAACGCATGACGTTCATCGTCGTCGGTGACGTCGATCCGCAGGAGATGGAGAGCACGATCAAAGCGACCTTCGGCTCGATGAGCAATCCGGCCAATCCCGGGAAAAATCCCGATCTCGGTCCCATCAAACAGCCGGAAGGCATCGAGGCCGCTGTTTTCGCCGACAAGGAGCTCAGCTCCACCGATGTCTCCCTCACCCTCGTCCGCCCCTATCAGCCGAAGCCGGACACCGCCGCCACCCGCGCAGCGCTGTTGCCGTTGGAGATCGCCCACTCGATCATCAGCCGCCGCTTCGACCGGCTTTCGAAAACTGAAGGCTCCGTGATCGCCTCCGGCTCGGCCTCCAACAACACGCTCTTCAACTACCTCGAACTCGGCTCCATCGACGTCACCGCCGCCGACGACCGCTGGCAGGAAGCCGTGCCCGTCATCGAGCAGGAATTCCGCCGCGCAATGGACCACGGCTTCACCGAGGCCGAGCTCGCCGAGGCCAAATCCAACCTGCTCAACGCCTACGAACAACAGGTGAAGCAGAAATCCACCCGCAAGTCCGACAGCATCGCCACCGTGCTCGCCCGCTCCATCAACGACAACACCGTTTTCTCCGATCCGGAGACCGACCTCGCACTCGCCAAAACCGCCCTCGACGCCATCGACGTGAAGTCCTGCCACGAGGCGTTCAAGAAATTCTGGGACGCCCCCGGCCACCACCTCATCCTCACCACCAAACAAAAGCCTGAAAACGCGGAAAAAGACCTCGCCGCGCTGTTTGAGGAATCCCGTGGCAAGCCGGTCGAAGCACCCGTCCAGCACGCCACCCAGGCCTTCGGCTACACTGACTTCGGCCTCCCTGGCACCGTGCTCTCGCGCAAGGAGGTGAAAGATCTCGGCATCACCCAGCTCGTCCTGTCCAACCAAGTCCGCGTCAATCTCAAGCCCACCGATTTCGAAAAAGGAAAAATTCGCCTGCTCGCCCGTGTCGGCTCCGGCAAGCTAACCCAGCCCAGGGACATGCCGATGCTCGACACCTTCGCCACCGCTGTCTTCGAAGGCGGCGGTCTGGGCAAACACACCAACGACGACCTCCAGCAGATTCTAGCTGGCAGAAATGTAGGAAGCTCGCTCACGATCGGCGATGACGCGTTCACCCTCAGCGGCGCCACCACCCCGGCGGATTTCGCCACCCAGAACCAGCTCATGTGCGCGTCGCTCACCGACCCCGGCTATCGGGAGGAGGCCCTCTGGCAGTTCCAGAAGGCCATCCCCATGATGTATCAGCAGCTCAAGCACACGACCAGCGGCCCGCAGCAGGAAATGGAAACCTGGATCCACGGCGGCGACCCGCGTTTCACCATCGCCCCCGTCGAGAAACTCTCCTCCTACACCATCGCCGATGCGAAAAAGTGGCTCACCCCCGAACTCACCAAGGGCTACCTCGAGCTCACCATCGTCGGCGATTTCGAGATCGAAAAAATCCTGCCCGACCTTCTCGCCACCTTTGGAGCGCTGCCGCCCCGCGCTCCCGCGCCCGCCGCCCTGCCGGACGCCCGCAAGATCAAGTTCCCCAACGCGCCCGCCGCCAAGGTCTTCACCTACGACTCCAAGATCTCCCAGGCCGTCGCCACCACCCTCTGGAAAACCGTCGGCATCCGGGGAAATCAAAAGGAATTCCGCCGCCTCAACATCCTGGGAGAAATCTACGGCGACCGTCTCCGCGAGGAAATCCGTGAAAAACTCGGCGCCTCCTACAGCCCGAACGCCGGTGCCTCTGGCTCGGACGCCTTGGAGGGCGTCGGCTACATCATCGGCCAAAGCATCGGCAAGCCCGAGGACCTCGACCTGCTCCTCAAAACCATGCGCGACCTTGCCGACCACTTCGCCAACTCCGGCGCCACCGCCGACGAACTCGACCGCGCGATCAAGCCCACACTCGGCCAGCTCGAAAAATCCCTCCGCGATAACAGTTACTGGCTCGGCACCGTCATGAGCCAGTCCCAGTCCGATCCCAAGCGCCTGGACTTCGCCCGCGGCCGCGATGCCGACTACCGCTCCATCACCCTGGCGGAAATCAACGCCCTCGCCAAAAAATACCTCAAGGCCGAGAACGCCCTGCTAGTCTCCATCAAGCCCGCCGGTTGATCGCCATGCCAGACATCTGCATCCAGCCGCTCACCGCCCATAACCTGACGGCAGCGGCGGCGCTGCTCACCCAACTCAATCCGGAGACGCCCGCCGCCATCATCGCCGAGCGCCTCCACACCCTGTTGGCGGACCACTCCCATTACGAGCTCGTCGGCGCCTATGAAGGTGACAAACTCGTGGGAGTCGCCGGCGCGTGGATCGCCACCAAGATCTGGTGCGGCCGTTATCTGGAGATCGACAATCTCGTCGTCTCCGACGAACAACGTTCCGCCGGCATCGGCAGCCTCCTCGTCCGGCATCTCGAAGCCATCGCCAGCGAGCGCGATTGCAAGATCATCGTGCTCGACAGCTACACCGCCAACCGGCCGTCGCACCGTCTCTATCACCGCCTCGGATTCGAGATCTGGGGCTTCCATTTCGTCAAACCCATCGGCGACTGGAAAGGTGGTCGATAGACTCTCTCCACCGCCATGCGAGTCGCCATCGTCCACTATCACCTCGCGCCCGGCGGCGTCACCCGCGTCATCGAGACCACCTCACAGGTCCTGACGAACGCCGGCGTCCCCCACGTCATCCTCACCGGCGACAATGTAACCGGCCTCGGCTACCTCACCAATTCCTCCGGACTCACCGCCGGAGAACTCCTGGCCAATCTCCGCGCCGCCGCCACCGCCGCGCTCGGTGGGCCGCCCGACATCTGGCACTTCCACAACCACTCACTCGGGAAAAACCTCCTCCTGCCAGATCTCATCGCCCGCCTTGCCGATTCCGGCGAGCGCCTCGTCCTTCACATCCACGACCTCGCCGAAGCCGGACGCCCCGCGAACTATCCGCTCATCGCCGGGCATCCAGCGCTCTATCCGTTTTCCC
>JBEDKU010000559.1:0-5203 GCA_041172045.1 Verrucomicrobiota bacterium
AGGCCATGCGGTCGAGCGCCGCCTTCAAACCGCAGGGTTTCGCGTGGTTTCACCGAAATCAATCCGGCGTTTCCATCCAGGCCCGCAAGGAGTGCCTCAAGGCGCTGAACGAAGATTTGGAAAGCCTGCGCTGATACCGGGGCGCATTCAACCACTCCGGGATCTCCGCGATCAATACTCCGGCACCTCCGGTAGATGGGCGGGGATCACGGCGATGCCTTCGATTTCGATCAACCACCCGGGGCGGCATACCGGAGCGTTCACCAGGATGAAGGGAACCGCACCCAGCTTCTCTAGCAGCGAGGCTTCGATCACGGCCCCGTCCGCCGGGTCGCGCAGATAGACGAGGATGGCCGCGAGATCGCCGAGATTGGCACCAGCCTTTTCCAGCAGGGCTTCGATATTTTCCAAAGTCCGGTCAAGCTGCCCGATCACGTCGCCCGGATGGAGAATGCGTCCCTCGGAATCGATGCTCGCGGTGCCGGAAATGAACACGTGACGGCGGTCGGAGTAGCTCACCGCCGTCGCCCGCTCGAAGGTGACTCCGTAGTGATTGGTAGGACACAGGTGGTCGGGCGCGCCCAAAAACTCCAATTGATCCGGATGCAGGCCGCCGATGGCGTAGGAATCCAGTGAAACCTTGGCCGCGACCTCCGGGTGGGCACCCGCGATGCCGGTGCTGGCGATGTAGTGGGTGTCCGACGTGAGTCCGTGGCTTTCAAAAAAATCCCGTCTCGCATCTACCAGACCTTGGTAATCCGCATCGATGTTTTGCACGAACCACCAGGTGCGCACCACATGGTCCGCAAGATTCATGTGCCGGGAATGGAGCCACGCACCGTAGTTTTCCAGCACTCGGCGGGTCTGCTCGAGAGAGGAACTTTCGTTCGCTTCGATCATTCCGGTCGTCCAATGGTGCGTCAGTCCGCCGCGGCGATAGCTCGTCGTCGCGCCATCCCTCGTCGTCTCCACCGCGCCCTCCGGGCTGCAAAGATGATAGGCCCACAGCGAGAATTTCGACGCGGGCAGCGGCGGCTGGCAGACCCATGATGTGGCGCAGGCGGAACTTCCGAACAACCCGGATTGATTCACCACATCGCTGCAAAACATCCGCCGGAAGATCGCGGAGGAAACATCGATGCCCACCGTGTCGAGCGCGAGTTGATAGGCATCGAGCAGACATTCCGCTTGTTCCGCCGCGCCGCCTTCTCCGTCAAGCCGCACGGTCACATGGCACTCCATCACGCCGCTCGCCGTGCGGAAGCGCGCCACTTCGGCGGATGCGGGAAGTTCGCCACAGTCGATGGTCAGCCATTCGACCGTCGCCTCGCAGGGCGGCATCGTCGAAGTGTGGCGGTCGGTGAAGGGTCGGTTGAGAGAGGTGCTCATGGTGCGGTGGGGTGAATCAGTGAGATCGGGATCGCGGGCAGCGTCGCGACCTGGACGCGTGGCGAATTCTTCGCCGCCTGTTTTTTCGCCGGGGCATCGCCAAACGCCTCGATGATCAAATTCGTCTCCAATCCGGAGGCGGCGCTCGAATCCGCCAGAACATCGAAAGCCAAACCGCCCGGAGTCTTGCGGACGGCTGATAGACGGATCCCCGGAGGCGCGTCGCTCAGTTCCAACTGAAGGTTCCGGTCCACGATCCACTTCGGCACCTTGACCTTCACCTCAGCCAGCCCGCCCACCGGAATCCGCAGTGGCAACGGACTTTCAAGCTCCACGGCCGAACTCCGGCCACGCCCCGAATTGACGGATACCAGCCACTCGCCGGCGGGAACCAGGTGCCGCCAAAGGAACGCCTGCATCATGTCGTCCGCCGCGAGTGCCGTGACGGTGACGGCCTTTTCACCCTCGCCCGCCGTGCCGATGAGACGCGGAGTATAAACGCCGTCCTTGCCCTGAGCTGGTGTGGTTAGCGTCAACCGCGCCTGCGTCACACCGGCTGGCACCGTGGCACCAGATAGATGAAATCCCGGAGGTGCGTCTTTCAAACCCAACCGGATTTCCCCTTCGAAACCCTCGTTGCGCATGACGTGCACTTGCAGCGGCACGTGACCACCGGGCGGCACATTCAAGACCGATGGAGTGACCCGCAGTTCGAAATCCGGGCGCGATTCACACAGGCGCAAGCGGTAGGCATGGTCGGGACCGCCGTGCAATTGGGTATCGGCAATGCGCACGAACACCGGACCATCGGCAGTTAGTTTCACCCGCACGCGCGAGTCGGCGTGATGGGTGAGCAGGCCGTCGCCGAGTTGGAGGTGCCCGTCCTTATCCATCGCGTCGTCATTCCAGCCGAGGATTTCACCGCTTTCGTCCGCCACGTGGACCACTGAATCCAGCGGTGATTTCAGGCGACGGGCCAGCACTTCGACCATCAGTTCCCGTCCTTTCACCCCCTCGACCCGGAACACGTCGGCATCCCCCGGCTTGCCGATCCGGCCGTTGATCACGCAGGGAAATGAAACCGCGGTGGCGTGGTCGGAATCTTCGTTCGGTTCGGTTTCAATGGCTTCCGGCAGGGAATCGACGGCATACGAAACCTCGTTCGATGGGGAAATTCCGGCAGCCATGCGGGTCGCCCGCGTCGACTGTCCACCGGCGGTCGTGTCGAGGCCCAGCTTGTCGCCCGGCAGGTTCCAGCCGCGCACCGCGGTCACCAGCGGGACGTTTTCCCGGCCACCCAACGGGAACGAGGAAGTGATGAAAGGCAGCTCGCCGATGCTGACCCGATAGACAAAATCCTCGCGGCCACGGAAGATCGAATCACGCACCTCCAGCTGATAGTCGCCATCCGCCGGAACCTTGAAGTTCAGCACCGGATCCGGATCGAAACGAAAATCATCCGCATAGGCGATTTCCCGGCCTTTCGAATCCCGCAGCGCCACCACCATCTGAAACCATCCGGGCACCGCGTCCGCCAGATAGGGAATCAGGCTCCGCGCCTCGCCCCGGACGACGAGATTCCGGCCAGCCCGCGCGCGGAAGCGAAAGACATCCACATCGCCCGCCAGGATCTGGCCGTTGAAGGTGCAGGGCAGGGAAACTGCCGTTCCGTTGGAAGTCACGCCCGGTTCGTTCGGTTCGTTTTCAAAAATCTCCGGCAAGGTCCCGACTTCGAAGCGAAGCGGATTGCTCAGGCCAAGCGGGCCACCCAGTCGCAACTCGCGGATGCCGGGCTCCGCATTCGCGGCCACCTTGATTTCAAGGCGGACCAGTTCGCCGGGTTGGGAATTCTGCGAGTTCTTGCCGACACGCTGGGTGACTGTGACCCAGTGTTCGAGTCTTACGGGATCCAGGGTCTTCAGCAGGTCTAGCAGCAACATTTCCGGAAGCTCCACGACAGCTGCGGGCTTGCCGTCCGGTCCGGCCTGCGGCTTCGGCTCCGGCGGCAGAGGCTTGCCATCCAGCTCCGCCCGGCGACAGGCGATGTGCCACTTCAGGAGGTCTCGCTCCGCCGGGTCGAGGTTTTTCACCGGCCGATAGGTCTTGATGATGCGGGCCTCCACGCCGGTTCCCGACACCCGCACTTCTTTCATGCCACGCAGGTTCCGCCCGCCGGCGACGATCTCGGTGGTGGTCGCCACGCAGGCACCGGCCGGATGAAGATAGCCGATCCGCGGATCGCTTTTCCCCGCCTGGCCAAAAGCGGTCGCACTGCCCGCCAACCCGACGAGCATCAGGATCCATCGTTTGATTTTCATGATAAATCTCCTTCACATGATCTCCACCAAGCGGCCGAGACCGTCGGTGGTTCCGGGCATTTTGGCAGGCATCACTTTGAGCTCCTGGCCCAGTGGATTCGGCAGCGGGCCTTCCGGATCGATGCCCATCTTCTCACAGATACTTCCTAGCAACTCGTGCGCCAGCACCGGCCGGTCGGTCACATTCGAGCCGGTGGAGTCGGAGGAACCCACGATCTGGCCGCCCTGAAAACCGCCGCCCGCGAGCACGGCGGAGAAACAGTTGCCGAAATGGCTGCGGCCTCCGTTCCACGGCGCTTCCCACTGGATTTTCGGCGTGCGGCTGAACTCGCCACCGCACCACACCACCGTGCTGTCCAACAGTCCGCGCTCGGACAGGTCCTGCAGCAGTGTGGCGAAGCCGGCATCCATTTCCGGGAGCTTCCGCCGCATGATTTCGAAGTGCTGTTTGTGGGTGTCCCAGCCCTTGTAGTTGATCGTGACATACGGCACGCCCGCCTCGACCAGACGCCGGGCCATCAAACACGATTGGCCGAACGTGTTGCGCCCGTAGCGGTCGCGCAACTCGTCTTTTTCCAGCGACAGATCGAACAGCTTCCGTGAATCTCCCAGAATCAACTCATAGGCTTTCCGCTCGCAGCGGTCCGCCTGAAGGAAGGCCTGCTCGCCGGGCATCGCCCTGCCCAACGTGTCGAGCCGGTGCAGCAACTCGCGCCGCTCCGCCTGCCGCTCGTCGGTGATCCCCGGGGCGATCACGCCGTCCACGGTGAAGCGGGCCTGCGCCGGATCGCCGCCGGTGGCAAACGGCTTGTGCCGCGGGCCCAGGAAGCCGCACTCGGAAAACCGGCCCTGCGGAGTGGTCAGCACCACATACGGCGGGATCAATCCCTGATAACCGTGCTCGTATCCCTTGAACAACGAGACGATCGATCCAAGCGAGGGCCATAACAAACGGTCGGGCTGGCGGCCGGTCTGCACGATGTAGGCGGCCGTTTCATGACTGTTATTTCCATGCGTCATGCCGCGGATGATCGAATACTTGTCGGCCTGTTTCGCCAGCAGGGGCAGCATCTCACCGATCTGGACCCCGTCGGCGTTGGTGGAGATCGGTTTGTCAAACGGGCCGCAGTAGTCGCGGCCGGCGGCGGGCTTCGGATCGAAGGTGTCCAGATGGGCCGACCCGCCCCACATCCAGATCTGGATCACCGCCTTGGCGGCCGGCTTCGTGGCGGGCGCGGGGGTCGACCATCCCGCTCCGGCGGTTGCCAGGCCCGCCGCGCCGCAGATGCCGAGTTTCAACATCTCCCGCCTTGATAGACTGGGTTCGCTAACTGAAGAGTGCATGGCGGTAGTTGGAGTTGCGGGTGGATGTCAGGGTCAGTGGCGGTAGAGAAATTCCTTGGTGTTGATCAGGGCCCAGACCAGATCGTCGGTCGCTTGTTTGCTCTCACTGCCGGCGGCCAGCGCGGCGGATTCCTCCTCGGGCGTAGATGGTC
>JBEDKU010000560.1:0-2951 GCA_041172045.1 Verrucomicrobiota bacterium
ATAATAGCATCGCCGCCGGGAAGATGATGCCGTTAGCTTCCAAGGTTCCACGATGCTTCCTTCATGATTGAAAAAATGATTACTCCTTCTCGATCAATTCTTCGATTTTCTCAATGATGCCACCTTCGCCGATCGGCTTTTCGAACAATTCGATCTCGCCGGGGCGCCAGGTCTCGTCGAACCACGGTGCGAGCGGGCCGTAGAGACGGAGGATCATGAACCAGCCTTTGTCGGGCAGGGTCTGCACCCAGTTGTTCTCATAGCCTTGCGGAGCTTTCGGGCCGAAGAAGACATCCACGGAGCCGTCGGCGTTTTTCTTGATGTCTTTGTTCTGGCTACTGACGCTCGGCGCTTTCTGATTGGTCTGAACCATCGAGCGGGTCTGGTTGTCGTAGACGATCACGGACCAGAAATCCTTCACGGGGACATTGGGTGGGATGCGCATTTTGTAAGTCTTGCCGCCGTCGAAGGGGTTGCCCTTCGAGTCCTGCACCGACCACGGATACTGCGAGCCTTTGCCGACCATCTTCATCTCCATGGCCGGTGTGATACCGGTGGCGAAGTAGTAGTAGAAGATGTAGCCGTCCATGTTCGTCACGCCGGGTGAGGTCTCGAACTTGTAGCCGCCGAAGAAGGGCAGCCGCCAGGTGCTTTCCGGATAGAAGTAGGCTTCGGGCGAGCGGACCTTGAAGGCGATGGTGCGGGCGGTGACGGCACCGATGTTCGCGGCGTCGGTGAGGATCTTCTTCATCCGCTCATCCGGAGCGAAGGGTTTGCCCTTCTCGATTCCGATGGAGGCGAAGAGTCCGAGCATGGTCGGATCACTGCCGATCGGGGGCTCTTCCTGGATGACCTTGTTGAGCATCTCCCAGAACTGATAGTCACCGGGCGCGACGAAGTTGGCAGGGACGCCCGAGGCGTTGGCGAACTTCATCGGCGGCGGATTGGCCGCTTCGGAGAGTTGGTAGATCTTGAGGTGCTTCTTCACGAGTTCGACGCCGGGCTGGGTGGAGCCATCGACGAGGAAGGCGCGGAAGAAGAACCAGTTCCCATAGGTGTTCGGGCGCATGACGATGTGGCCCGGAGGAATCTCGCCTTTGTATTCGGGAGGCAGGACGAGATACTTGCCGCCTTTGCCCCGATCCTCGCCGGTGATGCCGACATCGGCGACCCAGCGGTACCAGAAATCGTTGACGCCGCCGAGGACCTCGGGCGGGACTTCGAGGACGAGCGGACCTTTCTTGGTGTCGAGCCAGATGAAGTTATAGATTGTGTTGTCGTTGGCGGTGAGCTCGACCGTGCGGGGATCGACGAGATTTTCCCAGATGACATCCGTCTGGTTCGCCGGGCCGAACTGGCCGATCGAGTCGCGCATGCCCGCCTGGTTCACGACGGGGATGGCCATGAGGTAGGCCTGCAGGGCGCGGGAGCGGTCGAGGTTGTCGTAGATTTTTTCGACGGTGTCTGCGGTCGGATAGCCGTAGTTGAGGTTGAGCGTGCCGAGGGAGCTTTCGATCTTGTCCGGCACGGCCACGCCGGAGGCAATGGGCGTGGAGAACTTGAGGGCCGGGTCGGCCGGGATCGAGAAGCGGTCCTGGGCAAGCAGGCTGAGCGGATTGGCGAGGAGCGCGGCAATTGCCGCGCGGGTGATGGTGTGTCGGGTCATGGCATGGACTGGTTTACGGGGGGGATTGGAACTCAGGGGATTGCAAGGGATGGGAAATCGTGGTGGAATCCGCCTCGTCAACCGCCGGTATAATGACCTCCATTCTTGAATACCTTTTCGGTATGACGGCGAGAAAAAACGCTATCCCAATAACGAACCGAATCCTTGTAACCGCCCTGCGACAGGGTTTAGGAGTTGAGTCATGGAAAGCGTCGTTCCACCAGGTTACTCGCAGGTGGTTGAGAATCCCGAGGATTTGGCGGAGGCGATCCGGTCGGCGGAATTCGAGCCGTGCCTGTTGAAACGCTCTCCCGCCCCGAGCTGGATCGCACGGGTGAACTGCCCGCAGGTGTGTCTGGATTTTGCGAGGTTAGGCTCGCCGTTTTTGTTCACCGGAGTGATGCCGATGGATTGTTATACCCTGATCTTCGTCATCGACTGCCCGCGGAAAGCGAGCGCGTTCAATTTCAATACCGAGCATCACGACGGTTATCTGGGGTTTTTCCCACCGGGATGGGAGTTGGACGCGTATACTCCGGAAGGCTACTCTAACGCCACCCTGACCGTCCCGGCGGCGTTGTTCCGGGCGGCGGTGGAGACCTCGTTTCCTGAGATTCCAGAGAGACTTCTCCAGCGCGGAGCAATCCTGCGCATCGGCAGGGCGGAGCAGGAGTCGTTGCGGGCGTTGTTGTCCACGACCGTGAAGATGATCGAGGATGCCGAGTCATCACTTGCCGGGCTGGCGGTGCGGCGCGAGTTGGAGCGGCGCCTGGTGGCTGAGTTTCTCGGCATGCTGCGGGCGGGAGCGGGTGTGGGTGCACCGCGCGTGACATCGCGAACGGCCGGCGCGGTATCGCACCTGCGGCAGGCTCGCGAATTCATCCGGGAGTCCACGCGGTCTCCGGTGCAACTGGATGACCTCTGCGGCCACCTCGGGATGAGTCGGCGGGGAGTGGAAATGATGTTTCGCAAGTCTCTGGGAGTCGGGCCGGGGGCATTGATCCGGCAGCAACGTCTGCATGGAGTGCGGCGTGAGCTGCTAGTGGGCAATTCCGAGTCATGGACCGTCAAGCAGTTGGCGATCGAATGGGGGTTTCTCCACCTGGGACACTTTTCCAGAAACTACCGGGAGCTGTTTGGCGAGACCCCGAGCGAGACCCTGATGCGTTAGTCCTGCATCCGGCATGGGCGGCGGCCTCATCCGCCGAAATTAGTCGCAGGGGTTCCCGCATCAGAACCTTCCGGCGAATCAAAATCACCGGCGCAAAACCTCATCACCGCCCGG
>JBEDKU010000561.1:0-3693 GCA_041172045.1 Verrucomicrobiota bacterium
GTCGTCGCGCTCGTCGAACAAATGCTCGTAGAGGAACTCCCGGCCCACCACCTCGTCGCGGCGCAGCGCGAGCAACTCCAGCAACGCGTATTCCCGGGCGGTGAGCTCGACCGCGCCGCCCGCCAGCGTGATCGTTCGTAAAGCCGTATTCATTTCCAACGCCCCGATCCGGATCAATGGATTCGGCGCATGCCTCGCGCGGCGGGCGAGCGACCGGATGCGGGCGACCAGCTCGGCCAACTCGAAGGGTTTGGTTAAATAATCATCCGCGCCGCTGTCCAGGCCGTGCAGGCGGTCATCCAGGCCGCTGCGCGCGGTCAGCATGAGCACCGGCGCGGTCCTGCCCTCGGCGCGCAGACGCCTGAGCACCTCGAAGCCATCCGGCGCGGGAATCATCACATCGAGCACGATCGCGTCATAATCCCACTCGCGCGCCCGATGGAGACCATCCTCGCCATCGGCCGCGCCGTCCGCCGCGAAACCCTCGTCGCGCAGGTATTCCACCAGCGACTTGCGCAGGCGGTCGTTGTCTTCGACGACGAGGATTTTCATGATTGCGGCACCAGTTTACCCGGCCAACCTGAACCGGAGATGAACCGGGCGAAAGATCGATTCCACCATCGTTCTCGTATTCAATCACACCAACTCCGGGTCCGCGCCGATCATGCCGACGAGGCTCTCCCGATAGGCCGGCGAGTTGACGTGGGCGAGGGTGACCTTCGCTTTGGCGATGCGCTCGTGGATTTTCAGGCGCTTGATCTCGCTCTGATAGTTCGGCTTTTGGAGGAAGGATTCCAGATAGGTGAGGTGGCGTTTCCAGAGCGCCTGGTCGACGCCGGCCTTGGCGTCGAGACGGGCTTGATACCAGTCCGAGGCGATCAGCGCCCCGCGGGTGAAGAGCGCGCGGATCGCGGGGTCGGTGATGGCTTTTCCTTCATATTCGCCGTAGGCCATGAGGTTGAGCAGCGCCTTGAGCGGCGGGCAGGCGGCGTCGATGCTGCCGTCCTCGAAGTAGTTGAGCGCCACGCGCCGCTGCGTTTCGATGATGTTGTCGAGTCCGTCGATGAAGTCATCCATCGACTGCAACTCGGGCCGCAGCATGTCCTCGCTGAAGACGGTGTCCGCGGCGGAGAACATCCGGCCGAAGAAGGTGGAGACGAATTTGTCGGTGATGCGGTAGCCGAGGCGGCTGGCTTCGATGAGTTTGCCCTCGTGCTGGAAATCCTCGAGTTTTTCGAGATAGCCGTTGGAAATCAGATAGGCCGGCTCGCGCTCGGGGATGAACATGCGCGACCAGATTTCCGGGACGAGCAGGCTGATGTCGTGATCGACGCGGTATTTCCGCCCGATGTGGCCGGCGGCGCTGGTGAAGCCGTGGTAGTTCGTTAGCAAAAACGAAACCAACGCGGCGTTCACGTCGTGGATGGGCAGAAGCGCGTTGAACGGGCCCTTGGTGAGCGCTCCCTCGCTGCCGGCGCCGGTGGTGGACGGGCTCTTCCCGGTGAGGGAGGCGATGAAGTCCATGAACAACTCGGGCAGTTCCTGATAGTGGATCGGGTTGTAAACGGCGAGCGCGCGGATGCCGGCGGCTTCGTCCGGCGGGTTGTTGCGGCGTCCGGCGAGCACGGAGTTGACCGGCTTCATCACCGGCGCATCGAGCGGCAGGCGGCGGAACAGACGCGCGCCGAGCTGGGCCAGATAGAGCGAGCGCGGATCCTCCAGGTCGGGGCGGTTCTGGAGGTAGCGCGGGTTTTTCGTCGGCTTGCCCTCGACGATGCGAGGCTGGTGCGAGCTGACGACATAGGCGGGCTTTTCCCCATCGACGAAGGAGGTGAGCATCTTGCGCAGCGGCGAGGTGAATTGCTCGAAGCGGATGGCGTCCTTGACCATCGCGGCGGCTTCCGGGCGGGAGATCGGCTCGTAGTTGGAAAAGAACAGGCCGCCTTGGCTGAAGTCGCTTTCCGTGCGCTTGTCATAGCCGCGGATGATGGCGTCGTCCGGGCGTTGGAAGAGCCGGTATTCGCAGTTTTTGACGAACTTGACGGAGGGGTTCTGGAGGTCCGGATGGAGGCCGGTCACGGCGCTGCGCGGGACGACCATGGAGGCGCTGATGTCGTCCTCGGTCTGGACTTTTTTCGCCGGAGCGAAGTCCTTGCGGATGCTGAAGGTGCGCCAGGTGCCGTCCTCGGTGAAGCCGACGCGGAGGTACTGGGTGACCAGCCGCTGACGGCGATAGATGAGCTGGCGGCCGGGCGCGCCGTTGATGAGATCCACGGTGAATCGCTTGCGCCAGTCCTCGCCCCAGGTGGGCTTGTGGAAACGCTTGATGATGAAAACCAGATCCCGCACGGAGCGGCCGAAGGTGCCGAGCCATTGGTTGTATTCATCCGTGTACGCGGGATTCGGCGTGAGCAGGCGGACGACGGAGCCAAGCGAGCGCTCGTGGCTGAGCAAGGGGCGGCCGGGTTTGCCGGGCTCGATCGGATTGCGGTAACGGTTGGAGAAATCGTAGTTGATGATGCTCCACGCGATATCGAGATCCTTCTTCAAGTCATGCACCAGCACGGCGGCGGTGATCATCGCGTCGGATAGGGATTTGGAGATCTCCGACTTGCCGCCGCCGGAGACGGTGCAGGGTTTGTGGCAGAAGGTGCCTTCCGCGGTCGTCCCGATGAGCCGCCAGCGCTGGCCGGCGGTGGGCTTGACCATTTCCACCTTGTAGCCCGACGGCAGCACGTAGGTGATGCCCGGCTGGAGCGAGATTTTCTGCGGGCCGTTTTCGTTTTTCCAGGTGACCGACTGGCTGTGCAGGTCGATGTGGACGTCCTCGGGCACGTAAAGGATGTCGGAGAACTGTTTGTCGATGCCGTGGCCTTCCGGCTGGAGGTGGAAAATTTCCGCGTAACGGCTCATCAAGCCGGAGAACTTGTGGTCCACGGGCCGCGAGTAGTCGCTGAGGGAGAAATCCTCGCCGAGATCGAAGCTCGGGAAGGCGATGGCGCCGCCGGCGTGCTCTTCCTCGGCATTGCCGAACAGGTTGGCCGCGTAGCTGAGCTGGGTTTTTACCTCCTTTTTGCAATACCCGTAGTAGTTGTCCGCGATGATGGTGACGATGATCCCGCGCTTGTCGCGGCAGGTGATCTTGAAGGCGCCGCCGTCGTTGTAGAGTTCGTCCGGCGAGGTCCAGCACATGCCCTCGCGTTTCTGGCGCTCGGTGGCGTCGGCGATGTTAGGAAGACCGAGGTCCTTCTTGTTCGTGGTGACGAGGTGCGGCGCGAGGATGACGCAGCCGGTGTGGCCGGACCAGCCTTCCGCATCGAGGCGGGCGTCGTTGTCCGGCAGGAAGGGATCGCCGGCGTTGCCGAAAATGCTCTCCACGAAGTCCAGGTTGCTCACCAGATTGCCGGGCGCGAAGAAGCGCGTTTCCATCGATTTCTCCGGCGAAACTCCGGGGATCTCCGGCGTCAGGATCGGCCGCAGCAGCAGCGAGACGAAGACCTTCGCCGGGTCCTTGCTGGTGCCGGTGAAGGGCAGCGTCATGATTTCCTTGGGCGGATTGAGCGCGTGCTTGAGCAGGCGGGCGAAAACCACCTTCGGCACCGACTTCTTGTCCGCCGGGACCGGCAGGCCGCCCTCGGCGACGTGGAAGACGCCTTCCGTCGTCCGCCGGTCGCTCGCCGGATTGTGGCAGAC
>JBEDKU010000562.1:0-11542 GCA_041172045.1 Verrucomicrobiota bacterium
ATCACGCCGCTGTCGAACCCAAGGGCGACGGCTACATCGTCACCTTCGCCTATGGCCGCCGCGGCAACACACTCAACACCGGGATCAAGAATGACACCCCCGTGCCGCTCGAAACCGCGACTAAGCTCTTCAACAAGCTCGTCGCCTCCAAGGTCGCCAAGGGCTACCAACCCGACGGCGAGGCCGCCAAGCCCTACCAGCAAACCGGCGACGAAGGACTCGACAGTGGTATCCGGTGTCAGCTCCTCAACCCGATCGAAAAGAACGAGTTGTCGCGCCTGCTCACCGGCAGGACGCATTGCCTCCAGGAAAAGCACGACGGCCGTCGGCTCATGGTCCGCAAGAAGGGCGACACCATCACCGGCATCAACCGCCGGGGTTTGGTCGTCGCCATTCCTGATGCGATCCGTGAGGCCGTCGAACACATCCCGTTCGATGTCCTGATCGACGGCGAGGCGGTCGGCGACACGCTGCACGCCTTCGACCTGCTGGAAGTGAAGGGCAACGACTTCCGTCACCGTCGTTACATCGACCGCTTCGCCGGACTCATCATGGCGATCCCGCCGAACCTCCCCGCTTTGCGCTGGGTCAGCACGTCCGTCGATCCGAATGACAAGGTCGAGATCTACGAGGAACTCCGCGCCACCAACCGCGAGGGCGTTGTCTTCAAGGAAGTCGATGCGCCTTACAGCCCGGGACGCCCCAACTCCGCCGGACCGCAACTGAAGTTCAAGTTCGTCGAGAGCGCCTCCTTCGTCGTCACCGCCCTCAACGCCAAACGCAGCGTCACGCTCGGTCTCTACGATGGCGACAAGCTGGTCCCCGCCGGCAACGTCACCATCCCGCCGAACCACCAGGTCCCGGAAGTCGGAGAGGTCTGCGAGACACGCTACCTCTATGCGCTGAAGCAGAGCGGCTCGATCTACCAGCCGGTCTATCTCGGCAAGCGCAGTGACATCCCCGCCGCCGACTGCACCGTGGACCAGCTCAAGTTCAAACCCGAGCCCACATCCGCCGCGGCAGCAGCCTAATCCAGAACCATCTCGGCAAGGACCCACGAGGCAAGCCCGAGTCGCACGACACGCCGCCCAGCGCGACCGGGGTAACACCGGCCGCCATGGAGCATCCCCCGATGTTCCATCGGCGGCCATTTCCTTTCCCATCGTCACTAACCAACCACCAAACCATCCCATGAAAATCACCAGCGTCATCATCACCCGAATGCCCCGGCCGATGCCGGAAGGCATGTTTGACCCCATGCCGGAGGTCGTCGCCACCTTCGAGGACGGCTCTACCAAAAGTCTGTTCTCGTTCTTCCCCGACGAAGTCTCGTTCCAGCCGTCCGAGTTCACCGGCCTCACCGAGGAAGAAGCCCACAGCCTCTTCCAACGCAAGGACACCACCTACCTCCGCTCATGAAACAGCCGGTTCCCCGCAACGGCACCGAACCGCTCAAGGTCGGCGACCGCGTCCAGATCGTGCCCGAGTGGCAGGATCCGGGCGACGGGAAATACGAGCGCTTCGTCATCGAGGTGCCCGACGATTGCACCCGCGTGCGCCTCCAAGCTGTCGTTCCCGGCCTGTTCTTCCAACCCGTCGAATGGATCGAAGCCGACCACCTGCTTCTTCTCCCCAACAGTAACCAATAACTCCTAACCAATAACCACATCGATCCCCATGAAAACCACCATCAAGGACAACGTCCTCCACATCGAAATCCCACTGCACGCTCCGCGTCCGTCTTCCACCGGTAAGACGCTCACGGTCGCCAGCAGCAACGGCAACCAAATCACCGAGGCCAAGGTCAACGGCTCGCCCGTCATCGTCGGCATCAACGCCTACATTAAACCCTAGGGTAAAAGCTGAAACGCTGAGAAACTGAAATGCTGGAATGGCCGGAGGAAGCGACGCGTCGCCCACCTCCGGCTCTTCCCTAATAACCACTAACAAACAACCAAGCACTCACTTCCCATGTCCACTATCCTCATCCAATCCAACACCCTGCGCGATGTGAAGCGGCTCTTCGGCCGCTTGAAGCATTTGCGCTGCAAGCTCCCGGTGCTCCGGCACCTCCTTCTCACCGCCGGACCCGACGGGATCTATCTCGCGGCCACTGACCTCGACCACTGGCTCGAAACCCGGGTCTGTAACGACAGCTTGGAGCCACTGCGTATCCTCATTCCTCCCGATGCCATGGACGCCGCCTGTCGCGCCGACCGTGGCTCACTTGTGGTCTTCACATCGTTCGGCGGACGACGCTCCCGGTATCTCGGACTCACCATTCAGAGCGGCGGCATCGAAGCGACCTCGGTCTATCCCACGCTCGAGCCCAAGGAGTTCCCTGAACGTCCCGAAACGATCGGCCTCGTCACCGAACTGCCGCCTTCCACCTTGGAAGGTCTCGCCCATGTCGCCGGCTGCGCATCCACAGACACCACCCGCCAGATCCTCAACGGCGTGCTGTTCACGCCTGAGGACGTTCCGACGCTTGGCCGCTACCGATGGCAAACGGCTTGCCTGTTGTCCGGCGACGGTGCCTGCGCAGTCATTCGTTCTACCCAACGGTGCCTGCCACATCGTCGGGCACCCGGACTTCACCGCCGATCTGGCGACCCTCACCTGGATCGACCACAAGGAACCGGAGCAGCGGCGCGTTGCCATCCGCTGTGGACCACACCTGCCTGTGACCAGGCCGTTCGTCGGCCAATACCCAAACTACAAGCAGGTCATCCCACCCGATACTCGCCAGATGGCAGTCATTCCACACGACCGCAAACCCGGGCTGATCGCCTGGCTGCGCTCGCTCGGCAAAGACCAAGCCTCGGTGCGCCTCGACTGGCACAAGCGCGGCCAACTCACCCTGAGCCACCGTGACGCCAACGGCCACTCGTCCATCATGCATGTGTCGGTTGAGATCCACGGCAGCCCGCCAGTCATCGCCTTCAACGCGCGCTACTTGGCGGACGCGTTGGAAATCGGGTCCACCCTCTGCCTGAGCGACGAGCTGAACTCAGGTATCTGCCGCCACCCCACCGGCCGCTTCTGCGTCATCATGCCGATGCGGGTGACCATCCCGGCGGGCACCAATGCCACTGACTCCGCTCCGCCGCTGCACCAAGCACAGGCCGCCGCCCGAGCTGAAAGGAAATAGTCACGCCGATGAAATCCCCGGAGTCCCACGCACGGGATTCCGGGGCCTTTGCGGTTTTTTACCCCCCTCGTCCTCCTTCAACTCTTTCAGGAGAAACCGCTGCCAAAGCGATCTTGGCAACACGGATCGGAAAGTTACGAATTATTGCGTTCCGACGTCGAGCGCCCTGAATGCCTCCAATTAGTGAATTGGCTTTTAAAGCTCGCCTTTTCTGATCCACCGGCAAGCACTCGCCGTTGATTGCCGAAGATTGTTTCGACCTCACTTTCAATTTTAGGGTCTTTTCCTCCACTCCATCAACAGCCCCACGCACCCTTTCACGAATCTCCATTGAAAATCTCCCCGACACGATTCTCGAAGGCCAGACAGCTTCCAATATCAGAATTAGAAAATTCTAATGGCACCGACGATTGGGTCGCTTCCGTGACTTCCGCAAATTGGAATGTTCAATACTCGGCTCTCTCGTTTTCCTCGCCCAGCACGTTCACAGCGGCGCAAGTGACCTCCGATACCTTTGCCACCGTCACAGCAACCTACTCCGATCGAGTGGACCGTTCACGAGCTTGCTGAGGATTTTTCTCATCAGTTGCTCACTGAGTTCGTCTTCGGCCGAGCGGAGCATCGCGGTGCGGGCATTGACCATGCGTTGGACAAGGAACCGGGCGTGCGCTTCCGCTTCATCAGTGAACCACTGGAAGCTGTCAGCGGTTTCCATCACAATCACTAATCGGAACAATCCGAAAATCCGCCTTGCATCATGGCTACCTGTCTTCGAAATGGATAGCAGCGCTCACTGTTTATTCACTCCGATGCGCAGGAACTGCCGGGTGCCGACCAGCGGGGCTCGCACCGCCACGGTCTGCAAACGGCTACTGCCGATCGGGGTGATCGTAATATCCCCGCCCGCCGCCGTCAGCGTCGTCCAGTTCACTAGGTCGTTGGATTGCCGGACCACATAGGTCAGGTCGGTGGCATCGAGGTTTTGGCGGTAGGTGATTTCCAAATAGCTTTGGGCTGCGACCGTAGACTCCCGAACCGTCGGCCGGTATTGGTCGGAAATCGCAATCGGGCTGGTGCCGAAGGCGTATTCCAGCAGGTTGGCCATGCCGTCGTTGTCTGGGTCGGCGGCAGACAGCGCGGCGCTACCGGTTAGCCCATAGCTGCTGGTCCAAACGTCATAGGCGGGGATAATCACCAAGGTGCCGCTGGCCGTTCCGATATAACCCATCGGGGTGACCGTCGCCACCACACTATAACTGCCCGCCGCAGTTGGCGCCGTGCTGCTGCCGTTGTAGGTAATGGCCACGGCGAGCCCGGCTTGCGGCGATGTCGTCGCACTGACCTCCTTGGGGCTACCGTCGTAGGTTTGGTTGAGATTGCCCAAGGTCACCGTGACCGGCGTCTCCACCGGGCCGGCGGTGACGTTGAGCAGACCCGTGCCGGTAATGGCAGCTGTCTTGTGGGCGGCGCTGGAGGCCTGACTGCCCCAGGTGCCTTGGTATTGCTCGATCCCGTCGAAGAGGAGTTTGCTGATGGTGTCGGTGCCGGCGAAAGCGAGATTCAACGCCGCGCCACCTGACACAGACACGCTGGCGGTATCTGCCAGATACGGGTTGGCGAGGGACAAGGTGCCGCCACTGACTGTGGTGTTGCCGGTGTAGGTGTTGTTGCCGGAGAGCAACCAGCTGCCGGTGTTGATCTTGGTGACGGACAGCGGACCGGTGGCGGCGTTGTTTTGAATCACACCGCGGATCTCGTTGGCGCCGATGTTGGTGCCACCCAGCGTGAGCGTGCGAGCCGGAGTGCCGGTGGTGGTCGCCGGATTAAAACTCGCCGCCGTGAAAATCACGCTTCCGGCGCCGTTGTTAGTCACCCTGGCCCCGCCGGTGAAGGTAACGGTACTACCGTTGCCGATCTGGACGCTGCGATTGCTGGTGACGTTGCCGGAGCCGATATAGTTAAGTGCACCGTCACCGGTTCCGCTACCGACCCGGATCACTGGATTCACCGCGCCGGTGCCGGCCGCGCTGACGCTGCCGGTATTGGCCAGTGATGTGATCGTCAGCGTTCCCTGCAAAACCTGGAGCTGTCCGCTGAAGGCGTTACTGTCGTTGGAGAGTTTCCAACTGCCCGCGCCATTCATCGCCACGGTGGTGTTGCCCGCTCCATCGGGAATCAGTGACTGGAAGTCGTTGGCCGCCGTGCTGGCTCCTTGCAGGGTCAGCGTTTTGTTACCGCCCCCGGAAGTGAAGCCGGCGTTGGCCATCACCAGAGCGGCGAGGCTGCCTTGGCTGGCGTTGATCGTGACATTGCCGCTGCCCCAGTTGAGCGCATTGCCCACGGTGCCGCCGTTGGTGATGAAGGTGAACGCCACCGCGTTGCCGGTGGTGGCCCAGCCGAGCGGGCCGGTGCCGAGGGCGGCGGGCGTAGTCACCGTCACGGTGCCGGTATTCAGGATTAAACCACCGGAGAAGGCATTGGTGCCGGAAAGCGTCAGGTTGGCAGCGCCTTCCTTGGTCAGGCTGCACGCCCCGCCGGTCTCGGTGATGGCGCCCGAGATCGTCAGGGGGTGTTTGGTGTTGGCCGTGAGGGTGCGATTGCCGCTCAGGACCAAGGCAAGCGACAGGGTGGCCAAGTTGTTACCGGTGGTGGCGTTGCCCGTCGTCACGATGTCGCCGCCGAGGATGATGCGATTGCCGGAGAGGGCGAAATTGCCGGCAGTGACACCGGGATCGTTGGTGAAATTGAGGCCCGCAACCGCGGTGTCGGCTGCGACGTTATTGACGTTGGCCACCCGTGTGGTGCCGGCAAACGCCAGCCGGTTGCCGGCGACCGGTGCGGTGCCGCCCCAGTTGGCCGCAGTGCCCCAGTTGGTGTCGGTGCCGCCGCCGGTCCAAATCGTAGTCACAATCACCGTCACGGTGGCGGTGGTGCTGGCGGTGGTGTAGTTCTCCGTGTCGGTCGGGGTGAAGGTGACGGCTTGCGCCGAGGTGCCCGCCCCGGGTGTGGTGCCCGGCGAGGTGAAGGCAAACGAGCCCGGCACCGAGGAACTGCCGCCGCTGAGCCTCGAGGCGGCCAGGGTCTGGCCCACTAAAATAGACGAGGCGGTGGGCGCCGTGATCACCGGCGTGACTTGGGTCACCGTCACGCTGACCGTGCCGGTGACGAGGTTGGTGGCGGCCGCATCGGTCGGGGTGAAGGTGTAGCCTTGCAACGCCGTGCCTGCGGTCGGGGTGATGCTCGGCGTGGTGAAGTCAAAGGCCCCCGGCACCGAAGCTGAGCCGCCACTGAGCGTGGAAGATACCAGGGTCTGGCCGTAGGTGATCGCCGACGCCGTGGGCGCGACGGTGATCGAGGGGGTGGCTCGGTTGGGATGATCGGCAAGGGTCACCGTTGCGGTGTCGGCGGGCGAGGCGGCGATGGTGTAACCACTCCCGGCGGCCAGGGTGGCAATCACCGTTTCCGCGCCCTCGGCCAGTGCATCGTCGTTCGGAGTGACGGTAAGGGTCTTGCTGGTTTCTCCGGCGGCGAAGGTCAGGGTGGTGGCGAGGGTGGTGTAGTCGGTGCCATGGGTCGCGGTGCCCGTGAGCGCGAGGTTCACCGTGGTGGCCCAACTGGCCCCGCTGCTGCGTGTCACGGTGAACGTGCCGGTGTCGGTGCCGGGCTCGGCCGCCGTCGGATCGGTCGCCGCGATCGAGAGGGTCGGGAGGTTGTCGATGGCGATCACCATCACCCCGGCATTTTCCATCGGGAAAGTCAGGTTGTAGCTGGAGGTCTGGTTGGTGACCGTGCCGGTGAAGGTCTTGAGCGTGAGCGAATCGACGACCTGTTGGCGGTAGTTCTGTCCGCTGGTCCAGTTGCTGGCCACCCAGGTTTTGCCGGTGGTGCCGGCCATCGTGGCCACGTTGGCCGTCAGCCCGGGCACGCTGCTCCAGTTGGTGGCGGTGGCGGTGTCGTTGATAAAATACTCCGGATGCTGGGCGTCGAGGTCGGCGCGGATCAGGTCATAGAGGGCGGTGGAACGCGTCAGGGCGGTGTAACGCACCGTGCGGGAATCCCCGAGCGTGGCGGCCGATTTGGGCAGGCTCACGGTGATGTTGCGGGAGTCGAGCGAGCGGGCGGCGTTGCCGGCAGTGACGACGTTGATCGCCGAGACGACCACGTAAACCCGGTTGCCCTTGGTCACGCAGACGCTGGTGTATTTGGTGCCGGCGGCGGAGGCGGCCGGCGGGGTCAGGTAGGTCCATTGACCGCCCGCCATAGAATCAAGCACGGTGTAGACCCAACCGTCCCCCTTCAGGGCGGAAATGGTGGGGTTGCTGCTGGTGCCGGCGACTGCTTCGGTCGAATCCCAGTGTGAGGAGCGTTGCAGGCCGCAGGAGTACAACTTCATCAGGATGTTAAAGGTCCAGGCCGCGCCCCACGCCCCCGGCTCCGAGGTGCTCAGCCCGGCTTCGTTCAGGAGAATACCGAACTCATGAATCTCGCGGCTGACGGAGCGGCCGAGGTTGGTCTCGATTGTGGCCCACTCGTTGATTGTGTTGGTCCACTTGCTGTCCGAATCGGTGAACTTATTCGCGCCGTTATTGGCCACTTCGTAGAAGGAAATGGGGGCGAAATCGAACGGCAGGTTGTTGGCCTTGCAGTAGGTGGCGAGCGCGGCGTGGGTCACCCGGGAGTTAACGCCGACATTGAACGGCCCGAACTGGGCGTTGGGGAACACGCTTTTTACCGCCGAGGCTGAGGCGGCATACTGGGCGTTATACTGCGCCTGAGTGCCATTGAAGCGATCGATGAAGTTGCACTCGGTTCCCTGGCGGAAACGCACCGCGTCAGTCCCCGTGGCGACGTTGAGGTTCACCAGTTGTTGGGCAAACCCCTGGACCAACGCGTTCCATTGGTTCAGGTCCGCCGGAGGCGACGACTGGCCGTAGTCACCGGCCGCATCCAAAGTCGCGGTGGTGGGTAAATCCCATGGGGTGTTATCCAACACATAGGTCAGCTCCCCACCGGTGTAACCGATGTTACGATAAGGCGAGAGCCTCGGGGCCAGCAGAGCCCAGCGGAAGCCGAGCGAGCCGTCTTGGTTTTTATAACAAAGGTCAGCGGCGGTCGAACCGGCGCCATACTCCAGCTGTTCGCCCAGCAACGTCGCCGGGTTCCAGCCGCCGAGCGGACGAACCACGAAGAGATTGTCGGCCCATAGGACCTCGGTGCCGTAGGGGCGAGCGTTGTAAGCGAAATCGGGGGCCGTCGGCGTCGCCCCCGCCAAGAGGTATTCCGGCACCGGGGCCACGCCGTTGCCCCCCTTGAGCGCGAAGCCGAGCACCGGACGATTGCGCCAGAACGGCGTCAACACCCGCGACGGCGTAGTCGGGGTCGGCGGCGCGGCGCGGCCTTCCTCGGCGGACGCAAACAAAGTGACCGCGACCAACCCGAGCTGGAAAAACCGCCCGAAGCTCCCTGCGACAAAGCGTGCCAGGCCGTCGGTGGGCATCACCAGAATCCAATTTTGGAGAACACTCATGAATGTAAATTATTGCTACGAAATTGCTTTTGGCGTGAAGGCCGTTGAAAGAGCTGGCGACCGGACCGGAGGCGGGGAAAAGGGAGGGTGTTTTGGTCGCTTGGATGCATTATTGAACGAATCTTGCAACATGACGCAATAAAAAAGCGGAGAGAAACCGTGTCAACCGCAAATCATCAAAATGTTTTTGCACAATTACGCGGTTGTGGAATTGGCGCATGGACACCACAAGCCAAAGTTTTTCAATTCAACCTTTTGGAACAATTGCGTTCCCACTCGCCAAAGGCGACCTTGGCGCTGTGCGGGACCCGCGTTCAGCGCTTGGATTGACACCGTAGCGAGACTCTCTGTTCCCACTATTTAAGATTAAAAACGAAACACAACGCAATAAACTGAAGCGCATGCATGCAAGCAAAAAACCCAGTGTCGCCTACTTCAGCCTGAGCGAGTTCACCGCCATCAAGCTCCGCGGGGCGTGGTGGCTTACCCGCCTGCCGCTGACCACGGGAACGATATTAGAAGATGGAGGCGTCCTGGAGAAATATGTGTGAGAACGGGAACGCAAGATCCATGCCCGCTTGCTCCGCCAAGCCCGATAGGCTGCTAGTTCCCCTCTCCCGCCAATCTGGCGTTGGTTGCGGCGATTCGATCAAGGATCCAGGAGTTGTCATTGGTCGCGGTGATGTTCCACACTCCAAGATCCGGATTGATGCTGTCGAAGACCCAGTAGGCGGCAAGGCCGATCCGGTGGCGCTCGATCAAGGCGAGCATTTCATCCACCTGTTCCTTCCGCCGTGGGATACTGTTTTCGCCGATTCCAGCGCCGAACTCGCCAAGCCATATCGGCTTGCCACTGGCGCGGGCCGCCGCCGCAGCCAGCTCGAAGTTCCCTGCCAGGGTGGTGCCTGCCAAACCGCAGCCCGGATAACCGGATCCATCCGCCCGCGGATGATAGAGGTGCAGGCTGATCGTATCGATTTGGCCCGGAGTGGCTGCCAGGATCGCCTCGCTCCATTGCTCGCGGGAGTCGTCTTTCCAGCCCTTTCCATGCGCCAGATGCCACGCGCTCCCACGTGGCATGGCGTCGCCGGTCATCACTGGCCGTTTGGGATCCAGCTTGCGGACGATTTCCGCGAACTCGCGGTAGGCGTCGATCAGATCGACGCCGCGCGGGAAGTCCGCCGCCGTGCGATTGGTCGCGGTGCCGCGATCCGGCACCACCCAATGACCCACTTTGACCTGAAATTGCAAATCGGCCTCCATCATGAACTCATTGCCGAATTCCCACGCCCAAATCGTCTGGGAATCGCGATAGCGCCCGACCACGGCTTCTGTGTAACGCCGCATGAACGCGCGGGTTTTGCTATTCTTGTCGCCCCAGGCGGAGATCGGTTCTTCGCAAAGGTCCGGCACTGCGAAGTGCGCCCAGAACAAACTGGGAATCAGCCCGATGCCACGACATCCCGCTTCCTCGACGAATCGATCCAGCAATGCGAAATATTTTTCGGGATCATCACGGAACAGGTGCCACTCCACCGGGTAAAATCCACCTGCGGCAAATCGCACGAAGGGAATCTTGTGTTGCGCAAGCAAGTCCATGCCCGCTGCATACTCCGGTGGATTCGCCGCCTGTTTGACCGGGAATTCCAACAAGCGCCGGAAGCCATCGAAGTAATTCACGCCGACGGCGTGAATGGCATTTCCGCCGCGGCGGAATTCGCCATCCCGCACCTCCAAAGGTGGCGCCGCCACTGTCGGTGGATTCGCCACTTTACCATTCGCCGGCAGGATTGGCCACAAGCCGGCGGTGGCGAACATCAGTAAGCAGTATTTCGTCATGCACAGCAGCCTAGGAAAGATCGCACTTGACGCAACAAGAAACAACATTACGGATGGGCGGAGAAATGCAAACCCCCAAATCGCCCGTTCCTGCGCCACCGACTGACGGACCGCTTCCAGCCAAGACCAAGGCGGCTTGGGCAAGCGGGGCGATAGCGGACGTGTTCATGGCGAATTCTTTCAGCTACCTTGCGCTCCCGATCTACAATGTGGCCCTGAAGGTGGACCCGGTGTTTCTCGGCTGGGCGATGGGTTTGCCGCGGATCTGGGATGCATTCGCAGACACTTTCGCTGGCAACATTTCCGACAACACGCGTTCGCGCTGGGGTCGCCGCCGCCCCTTTATTTTCTTCGGCGCGCTCTTGAGCGGCTTGTTCTTCGCGCTGATGTGGATGCCCCCGGCAAAGGCGACTCCACAGGTCATCGGCATTTATTTCCTGATCGCATCATTTCTCTACTACACCGCCTATGCGGTGTTCACGGTGCCATGGGGTGCCTTGGGACTGGAGCTGACTGGCGACTACAACGAGCGTACCAACGTGCAGGCATGGAAGAACGCCCTACAAGCCATTGGCGGGCTGTTCCTCGGCGCACTGTGGTGGCTCTCACTGAGGCTCGGTTCCAACGAGGTGGAGGGTGCGCGCTGGGTTGGGGTGATTTTCGGCATCGTCATTGCCGCAGCGGGCATCCTGCCCGCCCTCTTGGTGCGCGAGCGCCACGTCGACCGCAGCCAGCAAAAAATCCCTTTCCTGAAAGCAGCACGGGCGACTTTTGCAAACCCGGCCTTCCTCTGCATCGCCGGATTCACCCTGTGCATCATCTTCGGCATCTTTGTCATCAACTCGTTCGCACTCTACATCAACATCATCCATGTCTACGGCGGGGATAAAGCCGGCGTTTCGACCCTCAACATGATCATCAACGGCGCGTTCCAAGCGGTTGGACTCGCCATCACCCCGGTGGTCGCAGCGGTGGCCAAGCGTGCCGGGAAAAGCCGCACCCTCATTGGCGGAATGCTATTGGTC
>JBEDKU010000563.1:0-2615 GCA_041172045.1 Verrucomicrobiota bacterium
CCCGTAGCTTTTTGACGATCTCCTCTGGCTTGTGTCTCTTGCGTTTCATGGGGTTCTTCAGCGCCTTTCTCGCGCCGGGGAACTCTCATAGCAGATGGATCAATTCTTGGGGAGCATTCCAATCGGCCTGCTCTTCGAAATTACCCTATTCCAAGCCCAACCCATCCTCCGATTCAAAAAAACCATGAAACCCCGCCTCCTCTCCTTCGCCCGCCTCTCCTTCCCGCTCGCCACCGCCATTGCCGCGCTGATCTCGGCGCAATCGGCGTCGGCGGCAACGTTCTATTGGGACAGCACACCCACCCCTGCGACTGCGGGCTTCGGAACAGCAGGCGGCACATGGTCTTCGAATAGTCTCACCACGGGGGATGGTCGTTGGACTACCAGCGCGACCGGCATTGTTTCAGGCTCGGCTTCGCAAGGAACCTCGAGCGCAGACGCTTTCAACTTCGGTACTGCCACTGACGGACTTGCCTCCGGCTCAATCACCATTGGGGGGTCGTCCGGAACCCCAATCAACGTGGGTTCCATTACGTTTGGTTCTGCCTCTGGCACAATTACTCTTAACGGGGGCTTTCTCGCGTTTGGTGCTTCAAAGGTTATCACCGTCAATAACACGACGAATACCATCTCCTCGGTGATCCAAGGCAGCAACGGTTTCACCAAAAATGGTGCCGGCACCCTCATCCTTACCGGCAACCTCACCCACACCGGCTTAACGTCCGTAGCAAATGGCGGAACCTTGGTTCTTTCAGGCGATAACAGCTCCATGAGCGGTGGCGTGTCGCTTAGTACAGCTGGCACCGGCACTGCTGCTCCCAAGCTCAATATCAACAGCGCGACGGCCATCGGCACCGGAACGTTGGCCTTTGGAGGTGGCGCTGCGACCGACACGGTCCAAATTGATAACACCAGCGCCGGCGCGATCACACTCAGCACGAACAATGCGACGACATTGAACCGCAACTTCACCTTCGCCGGCACGCAAAGCCTGAACATGGGCACCGGGACGGCGACGATCGGCGGTTTGACCACTGGCACCCAGCGGAGTATCACCGTCACTGGCAACACCCTCACGTTCGGTGGCACAGTTGCGGAATCGGTGACAAATGTGGGAATTAACAAGGGAGGTGCGGGAACTCTGTTACTAGCGGGCACCAACTCCTACACCGGCACGACTACCGTCTCCGCAGGCACCCTGCAACTTGACGGCTCCACCCATGCCAGCAGCACCGTTGCCGTCGGAACCTCCGGCACGCTGACCGGCACCGGCACGGTGAATGGCAACGCCACTCTGACCGGCAGCGGCACCATCAACAAATCGTCTGGCACCATCGCGGGTACCTTGGGCGTCACCGGCGGCAAATGGAACGGCGCGGGTGCCGTCACCGGACTCGTCACTTCCAGCAGTGGCACGTTCACCATCGGTAACGGGGCCAACCTCACCGCCAATGGTGATCTTGCCGTCACCGGCGGCACGGTCGCCGCAGGCAACGCTGCCAGCACCATCACCGGCAACGTGAACTACACCAGCGGCTCGAACAGTTCCTTCGCGGGCATCATCGCCGGATCGGGCAAGACGTTGACCCTGAACAACGCGGCCGCGACACTGACTCTTTCTGGTGCGAACACCTACACCGGCGTGACCAATGTCAACGCGGGCTTTCTCACTATCGGCAGCACCAACGCATTGGGAACGACCGCAGGAAACACCGTCATTGCCTCCGGAGGGCAGGTGTATATGTCCACCGCCAGTCTGGCCGTGGCTGAACCGTTCAATATCGCGGGCAGTGGTGTGAGCGGCACTGCCGGAGCAATCAATTTTTCCGGCAGCGTCAGCGGCATGTCCATCAGCGGAGCGGTGACTTTGAGCGGAGCCGCCACCATCAAAGGTGATGGCAGCACAGGTTCGACGTTTACTGGTGGAATCGATAATGCCGGCAACGCGTTGACCTTCACTTTGGACGGAGGAGCCACCAGCACCGTCAGCACGAATGGCATCGTCGGCGGGGGGAGCCTCACCAAAGCAAGTACTGGCACCTTGAATCTCAATGTAGCGAGCAGCTATTCCGGCGGCACCCAAATCACGGGCGGCATCATCAGCGTCGCCACCAGTGCGACCGCGCTCGGCGGTGGGGACGTCACCTTCAACGGCGGGACTCGTCTTGCCGTCGCCGCCGGTCTGAATGTGGCCAACAACATCATCATTGGAAGCAACACAGGAGGCCTCGGAAGAGGATTGCTGGAGTCAAGCGGCACGGGAACGGCCACCCTCAGTGGCGATATGACCATCAACGCCACTCCTGCGGCCGGTGGTACTTTTGCTTCTTCCTCCGGCAATGATCTGGTGGTCAGCGGACTCATCACCGCCTCGGTGCCGGTGAGCCAGCGAACAGGAACCGTCACTTTTTCCGGCGGCGGCACCGGCTACTCGGCCTTCAGCAATAACACGGGGATCACCAAGGTCGGTGCCCTGAACGGCATCGCCACCACCGCCACGGTGACGATCAACAGTGCAGCGGGGGCAGGCAGTCTCGATCTGAATGGCTTCAACCAGAACCTCGTCGGCATCAGCAGGGGGAGCGCATCGTTCACATCAATCATCGGCAATAGCT
>JBEDKU010000564.1:0-3872 GCA_041172045.1 Verrucomicrobiota bacterium
GAATCAACCTGCTGCCGGGCATGTCGGCGACGGTTTCCCTAACTTACCGGCGCGCCGGCATCCTTGGCGGAAGACTTCTGGTGCCGGTATCCGCGGTATTCAAAGATCCTTCCGGCGAGCAAGTGGTCTGGATGCTGGGTGCGGATCAATCGGTGACCCGCCGACCGGTCGCCTTGGGCGAGCCGACCGGCAACCAGATCGAGATCAAGAGTGGTCTCGCATCCGGCGACCGCATCGCCGTGGCAGGTGTGGCCTTCCTGCGGGAAGGCATGAAGGTGCGCGATCTGGGTGATGGTCTTGGAGGTGGACAGCCATGAATCCCGGCGAGTTTTCGGTCAAAAACAACCGAATGGTCCTCGTCGCCATGGCGATGGCGATCATCGGTGGAATCATTGCCTACATGAACATCGGGCGTCTCGAAGACCCCGAGTTCACCATCAAGCGGGCCCTCATCATCACGCCCTACCCCGGGGCCAGCGCCGAGGATGTGGCGCAGGAAGTCAGCAACCCCATCGAGATCGCCTGTCAGCAGCTGAGCCAGCTTGATTTCGTGAGGTCCGAGTCCTCGCGCGGGCGCTCGGTGGTCACGGTCGATATCAAGGCGCAGTATGACAAGGTCCGCATCCCGCAGGTATGGGATGAATTGCGGCGCAAGGTCGCGGACGTGCAGGCGCAACTGCCTCCCGCCGTGCGCGGCCAGTCGATGGTCGTCGACGATTTCGGCGACGTGTTCGGCATTTTCTTCGCGGTCACCGGCGAAGGGTTCACCTATCCGGAGCAGCGCCGCTATGTGGAATTCCTGCGCCGCGAGCTGTTGCAGGTGCCGGGAGTGAAAAGCGTCGCCCTCTTCGGCGAGCAGCGGGAAGTCGTCTTTCTCGAGATCTCGCGCCAGCGGCTTTCACAGTTAGGGCTCAACGAGGAGCTGATTTATAACAAACTCCAGGAGCGGAATATCGCCGCGGACGGCGGCCGCATCCGCGTCGGGGAACAACACATTCCGCTCGACCCGACCGGCTCGTTCACTTCCGCGGATGAGATGCTGGAAATGGTGATCGGCTCGGACCGATCAGGCCGCCAACTGCGCTTGCGCGACATCGCGACCGTGGAGCGCGCCGACGTGGATCCGCCGCGACGGCTGCTCCGCTATGACGGGAAGCTGGCGATCGGACTTGGCGTTTCCAGTGTGCCGGGTGGCAACGTCGTGAAGATGGGCGAGGCCATCCGCGAAAAGCTCGCGGAGCTCAAGGTCAACCAGCCGGTCGGCATGGAGATCGGCGAAATCAATTTCCAGCCGGAAGCGGTCACCAGCGCGGTGAGTGAGTTCATGTTCAACCTGGGCAAGGCCGTGACCATCGTCTTCGTGGTGCTGATTTTCGCGATGGGTCGCAAGACCGGATTCATCATCGGCCTCGTGTTGTTCATCACCATCATGGCGACCTTCCTGGTCATGTACATGATGGGCGACCTCCTGATGGAGCGCATTTCCCTCGGCGCGCTGATCATCGCGCTGTGCATGCTCACGGACAACGCCATCATCGTCATCGAGGGCATCAAGGTCGGAATCGAATCGGGTAGAAACAAACTCGAAGTCGTCCGCGAGGTCGTCGCCGAGAACCAGTGGCCGTTGTTCGGGGCCACCGCCATTGGAGTGATCGCCTTCGCCGCCATCGGGCTCTCCCAGGACTCGACCGGGGAGTACACCAACTCGCTGTTCTGGGTCATTCTCATCGCGCTCAGCTTGAGTTGGATCTCCTCGGTCACGGTGACTCCCTTGTTGAGCCACATGATGTTCAAGCCGCTTCCCGGCAGCAAGAAGTCCGAAGATGGCGATCCTTACAAAGCGCTGCCTTTCCAGATCTATCGAAAGCTCCTGGTGCAGGCGCTGCGCTTCCGCTGGGCGGTGGTGATCCTCTGCATCCTGATGTTTGTCGCTTCGATCTTCGGTTTCAGGCAGGTCAAGCAGAGCTTCTTCCCGCCCGCCACGCGGCCCCAGTTCATGGTCGATGTGTTCCTGCCTGCCAGCAATCACATCCGGGAGACGGAAGCCTTTGCCGGTGAGATCCAGCGCTTCATGCAGGAGCAGCCACATGTCACCCATGTCACCTCCTTCATCGGCGGCGGGGCCTTGCGTTTCCTCCTGGTCTATTCTCCCGAAAACGAGAACCCCGCCTACGTGCAGTTCCTCGTCGACGTGGATGACCCGGGCGAGATCTCGGACCTGATTGCGAAAATCCAGAAACGCCTCGACGAGAACTATCCGAACGCCAACGCCATCGCCAAGAAATTCATGCTCGGGCCAGGCGACGGTGGGCGCGTCCAAGTGCGCTTCCAAGGTCCGGATTCCGCAACACTGCGGGAACTTGGCGATCAGGCGGTGAAGATCCTCCAGGATGATAGTCAGGCGGTATGCGTGCGCAACGACTGGCGCGAGCAGGTCAAATCGATCCGTCCGGCCTTGCTGGATTCCCAGGCCCGCCGCAATGGCATCACCCGCGTGGAGGTGGCCAGGGCCTTGCAGAGCAGCTTCGAAGGCCGCCCGGTGGGCTTCTACCGCGAGCCGGGCAGCGCGGGCGTCGGGATTTTCCCGCAGGAGACGCGCTTCCTGCCGATCATCGTCCGGCCTCCACTCTCCGAACGGAACGATGTGGGGTCGATCAACAGTTTGCAAATCTGGAGTCCCGTCGCCGGCCGGATGATTCCCATGAACCAAGTCACCTCGGGATCCGAGATCGTTTGGGAGGATCCGGTCGTGATGCGGCGTGATCGTTTCCCAACCCTTACCGTGCACGCCGATCCGCGCTCCGGACTGCCCAGCCAGTTGCGAGACCGGGTGGTGGAGAAAATCGGCAAAATCGAACTGCCACCGGGCTATTCGCTGGAATGGGGCGGCGAGCATGAGGACTCCACCCGAGCCCGCGCCGCATTGGCCGAGCCGCTTCCCTACGTGTTCGCGCTGATGGTGTTCATCGTCGTGTGTTTATTCAACTCGATCCGGACCACGCTGCTGATCTGGTTGATCATTCCGCTTTTCATCATCGCGGTGACGGCGGGCCTGTTGCTCACCCGGATGCCGTTCGGCTTCATGGCCACCCTCGGTGTCCTGGCTCTCGGCGGGGAGTTGATCAAGAACCAGATCGTGGTTCTCAGCAAGATTCTCACCCTGATCGACAAGGGGACGCCGCCCTATCAGGCACTGCTCGACGGCGGCACGGCCAAGATGCGGCCGGTGTGCATGGTGGTGCTGACGACCGTGCTTGGAATGATACCGATGCTGACGGATCCCTTTTTCGGATCGATGGCGGTCTGCATCATGTTCGGGCTGACCTTCGCCGCCATCCTTTCCCTGATCGTCACCCCGGTGCTCTACGCCATTTTCTTTGGAATCAAGGTGCCCTCCGGAGGTGGTTGATGGCATGGGTTCCATTTCCAATTAGCAAATTATGGACACGACACACGCAGAAAAAGAGGGCGGCGGCTTCATGAAGCGGATGCTGGACGTTGTTGAAAAGGCGGGGAACAAGGTGCCGCATCCGGTGATGATCTTCCTGTTCCTGATCGTGATCGTACTCATCCTGTCGCACATCCTGCATTTCTCCGGCGCCTCGGTGATTCAGCAGAGTGTGGATCCCCAGACGGATCAACTGGTTTCGACAACGGTTGTCGCCCGCAGTTTGCTGACGACCGAGGGAATCCGCTTCATTTATACCTCCGTCATTCCTAACTTCATGAGCTTCACGGCGGTGGGGCTCATCATTGTGGCGATGATCGGCGTCGGCGTGGCTGAGGCATCCGGCCTGATCAAGGCGCTCATTCGCAAGCTCGTGGCCGTCTCGCCCGGTTGGGCCATCGCCTACATTCTGGTGCTCGTGGGT
>JBEDKU010000565.1:0-8838 GCA_041172045.1 Verrucomicrobiota bacterium
ATCCTCGACTACGCCAAAAAGGCCAAGGATGGCAAGATCACCCTCGAAGACCTCACCGGCGGTGTCTTCACCATCTCCAATGGCGGCACCTACGGTTCGCTGCTCAGCACGCCCATCATCAATCCGCCTCAAAGCGGCATCTTGGGCATGCACACCATCCAGCAGCGCCCCGTCGCCCTGAACGGCCAAGTGGTCATCCGCCCGATGATGTATCTCGCCCTCAGCTACGACCACCGCTTGGTCGATGGTAAGGAAGCCGTCACCTTCCTCATCCGCATCAAGGACTGCCTCGAGAACCCGACCCGGCTGCTCTTGGAAATGTGATTTTCCCAACCCCGCACATCATGACCCAGGAATCCCGCCAAGTCGTTATCGAGCTTCTGTTCCTCTCGCTTTACCTCGACGATCATCTCTCGCTGGCCGAGGACGAGGTGCTCACCACGGCGCTCGACTCGCTGGGCTGGGAATCTCCGGTTTCCCGCGAAAAATTCATTTTCGCCGCCTTTTCCAAGGCTCGTGAGGTCGCGACCTGCCCGCTCAAAACCGAGGCCTTCCTCGCCGAGCGGACCGACCTCATCAAGCGCGACGGCGAGCAAAGCACCGCTTTGACCTGGCTTTACCGCGTGCTCGGCTCCGACGGACTCAGTCCAGCCGAGCAGCGGTTTCTCGGTCAGCTTGAATCCAGGCTGTTTCCCTGAATCTGGATTTCCCGAAAAGTGCCCGTCAACGAGCGCGATACCCGTCCATCAGCTTATGGTGAGTCCGGTGAATTTCGCCGTAACCCACTGATTGAGAAGTGGTGCGCCTGACTGGATTCGAACCAGTGACCGCCCGCTTAGAAGGCGGGTGCTCTATCCAGCTGAGCTACAGGCGCCGGAACGGGGGAGTCTGTAACCGTCTGGCGGACGGAAGTCAAAATCCGCGTGGGAATTCGGTCGATTTGTTTTTTCAGCGGTGAAATAAGGGTTCCGGTTGCCTGAATTCCCTTTTATCCTGCCGGCATGCGCACTGCGGTTTACGCCGGTTCCTTCGATCCACCCACCAACGGCCACCTCTGGATGATCCAGCGCGGGCTGGAAATGTTCGACCGCTTGATCGTGGCGATCGGCAGCAACCCTTCGAAGAGTTACTCGTTCACCGTCGAGAAACGGTTGGAACTGCTGCGGGCTTCCACCGCGTCCTGCGAGCGGCTGGTCATCGCCCATTTCGACAACCGCTATCTGGTGGATTATGCGAAAAAAATGGATGCGAAATACATTCTGCGCGGCATTCGCTCGCCGAACGACTACGAATACGAGCGGGTGATGCGCCACATCAACGCCGACATGGCGCCGGATATCACGACGGTGTTCCTGATGCCGCCGCGCGACATCGCGGAGCTTTCGTCGAGCATGATCAAGAGTCTGACCGGTCCGGTCGGCTGGGAGGACACCGTCCGCCGTTACGTGCCGGATCCGGTCTTCAGCGCCCTCGCCGCGCGCGAGGGCACTGATTGAATTCTCGGGAATTCCACTATTTCTTGGAGAAATCGCGGATCTTTACGTTCCGGTAGGCCACGGTGTTGCCGTGGTCCTGCAGCAGGATGTGACCCTCGGGGAGTTCTCCGAAGGCGGTCCACTTTTTGTATTTGCTGTCGGCGACGGTCTTTTTCCATGCCTCGGAGCCGCGCTCGAACTCGACGGTTTTGACGCCGTTGAGCCAGAAGGTGACGTGTTTGCCATCGGATAGGATGCGGGCGTTGTTCCAGCTGCCTGGCGGATAGACCCGCTTGGTGGCGGGGGCGGTCATCATGTCGTAGAGCGAGCCGATGGTGCGGTTCCCGTCGCGTCCGAGCTTGGCGTCCGGGTGGCGGTCGTCATCGAGCACCTGGAACTCCGGCCCGATGGCTGAGCCCTCACCCTTGTTGATTTCGGGATCGACGAAGATCTTGATGCCGCTGTTCGCGCCGGGCGTGATTTTGAAATCCACGCTCAGCTCGAAGTCGGAGAATTTCGCCTTGGTGATGATGTCGCCGGCCGCGGCGGATTCAGCACCACCGGTTTCGTTGATGACGAGCTCGCCGTTTTCGATTTTCCATCCGGCTTTCGGGAAGTCCGGTCCCTTGGCGCTGCGCCAGCCCTCGCTGGTCTTGCCGTCCCACAGGAGCTTCCAGCCGGCGGCGGTCTCCTCGGCGGAGAGCGTGTTTTGCGGGGCGGTGACTTCCTGGATGCGGAGGTTCCGCCAGCGGACCTGCGAGCCGTCGGTCGCCTTGTCTTTGCCGATGCCGTGGACCTGCAGGGCGATGAATCCGGAGGCGGTCATGGAATCCTTGATCGACGCGCAGGGTGTGCCGTTGACGCTTGTTTTCAGCGAGGTGCCAATGGCTTCGAGGCGGACCTTGTTCCAATCGTCCTGTTTGAAAATCTTGCGGCCCTGGTTGGTGAACTCCTTGGCGTCGCCGCCCAGAATGCCGGGGAAAAGCCAGCCGCGGCGGGCCTCGTCGTAGATGCCGCCGGCCCACCAGCGGTCTTTTTTCGGATCGGGATCGATTTCGATCTGGTAGCCGTGCACCCGGTCGGCGGGGATGGTGATTTTTTTGCCTTCCCAGACGAGTTCGGTCGGTGAGGAAAAACTCTGGCTGCGGATTTGCACGCCGGAGTTGAGGCGGGGGTCGATTTTGAATTCGTACTCGAGGATGAAGTCGCTGTAGTCGCGAGGGGTGCAGAGGAAGGTGTTCGGCGTGTTCAGGGTCGAAGTTCCGACGATCGCGCCGTCTTCGACCTTGTAAGTTGCCACTCCGCCGCGCTTGACCCAGCCATCGATGTTTTTTCCGTTGAAAAGATCCGTCCAGGTGTCAGCGGCCATGACGCTGCCGCATGCGGAGAACAGAAGGAATGAGGCTCGAAAGTAGTTCATAGGTAGGTTGGTTTTTAGGGCTTCGAAGTGGGGCTTTCCATACGGATTCCCTCACGGAATCTTGCGAATTATTTGAATGGACGGGGAAGGCTAAAAACAAAAAGACCCGCCAATGCGTGAAGCATGGCGGGTCGGTTTTGAGTGGCTGGCGGGCGTCAGACGCCGGCTTCGCTGACTTCCTGCTCGGGTTCCGGGCGGGTGGAGACGAAGTCGAGTTCCTCGCTGTCGGCCTTTTTGACGACGTTGACGGAATCGCCGGATTTCACATCGCCGCGGAGCAGCGACTCCGCGAGGGGATCCTCGAGGAAACGCTCGACGGCGCGGCGCATCGGCCGGGCCCCGTAGGCGGGATCGAAGCCCTTGATGGCCAGAAGATCGCGCGCTTCTTCGGTGAGGGTGAGAGCGATGTCCTTGTCCTTGAGGCGCTTGACGAGCTTGGCGACTTCCAGGTCGACGATCTGGTTGAGATCGACTTTTTCCAACATGTGGAAAACGACGAGGCTGTCGAGACGGTTGAGGAACTCCGGTTTGAAGTAGCGTTTCGCTTCCTCGATGATCTTGTCCTTCATGCCGTCATGGTCGGCGTCGTCCGCGCTCATCGCGCCGAAACCAAGGGTAGTCTGGCGTTTGATGGTGGAGGCTCCGACGTTGGAGGTCATGATGATGATCGTGTTGCGGAAATCGATCTTGCGGCCGAGCGAGTCGGTGATGGTGCCTTCCTCGAGGATTTGCAGGAGCAGGTTCATCACGTCCGGGTGGGCCTTCTCGACCTCGTCGAACAGCACGACCGAGTAGGGCCGGCGACGGACCGCTTCGGAGAGCTGACCGCCTTCTTCATAGCCGACGTAGCCCGGAGGCGAGCCAATGAGACGGCTGGCGGTGAATTTCTCCATGTATTCCGACATGTCGATCTGGATCAGCGAGTCGGCGTCACCAAACATGAACTCGGCCAGGTTGCGGGCGAGATAGGTTTTGCCAACGCCGGTGGGGCCGAGGAACAGGAACGAACCGATAGGCCGGCGCGGGTCCTTGAGGTCGGCGCGGGAGCGGCGCAGTGCTTTGGAAATCGCGATGACCGCCTCGTTCTGACCGATGACGCGGCCCTTGAGCTCGTCTTCCATCTTGAGGAGTTTTTCGGTTTCCTTCTCTTCCATCCGGCGGAGCGGAACTCCGGTCCATTTGGAAACGACGGACATGATGTCGTCGTCGGTGACGGTGACGATGGTTTCCTCCGAGGAGGAGCGCCAGGTTTTCAGCGTTTCTTCGAGGGACTTCTTCGCGTGTTTTTCGTCGTCGCGGAGCGAGGCCGCTTTTTCGAAATTCTGCTCCGCGATGGCGGCGACTTTGTCGCGGTTGATCTGCACGATGGCCGCTTCCAGTTCCTTGATGGACGGCGGACGGGTCATGGTGCCGATGCGGGCGCGGGCGCCGGCTTCGTCGAGCACGTCGATCGCCTTGTCGGGCAGGAAACGGGCGGTGAGGTAGCGTGAAGTGAGTTTCACGGCGGCCTCGATGGCTTCCGGAGTGAACTTCGCCTTGTGGTGGGATTCGTATTTCTCCTGGAGACCTTGCAGGATCTTGATCGCGTCGTCGACGGACGGTTCCTCGACTTTGACCTGTTGGAAACGACGTTCCAGCGCGGAGTCCTTTTCGATGTATTTGCGATACTCGTTGAGCGTGGTGGCTCCGACGCATTGCAGCTCGGCGCGGGAAAGGGCCGGCTTGATGATGTTGGAGGCATCCATCGCGCCTTCCGCAGAGCCGGCGCCGACGATGGTGTGGAGCTCGTCGATGAACAGAATGACGTTCTTCACCTTGCGGATTTCGTCCATGACCGCCTTGATACGCTCTTCGAACTGGCCGCGGTATTTGGTGCCGGCGACCATCAGGGCGAGATCGAGGGTGATGACTTTTTTGTCGCGGAGGATTTCCGGAACGTTGCCGGAGGCGATTTCCTGGGCGAGCCCCTCGACGATGGCGGTTTTGCCGACACCGGCTTCACCGATGAGCACCGGGTTGTTTTTCGTCCGGCGGCAAAGGATCTGGATGACGCGCTCGATTTCGCTTTCACGGCCGATCACCGGATCCAGGCCACCCTCGCGGGCGACCTTGGTGAGATCGCGGCCGAAGGCTTTGAGCGCGGGTGTTTTGGATTTCGCCTCGCCGCCGCCGCTTGGGGCCTGCGCTTGGCCTTCGTCTTCGAACGGGCCCTCGTCTTCGGCTTCTTCATCGTCGTCATCGTCGTCGTCCTGATCGTCAGGCGAGAAATTCGGGTCGATTTCCGCGAGGATTTCGTTGCGGGTGCGTTGGATGTCCACGTCGAGGCGCTTGAGCACCCGGGCGGCGACGCCTTCGCCTTCGCGGAGGAGGCCGAGCAGCAAGTGCTCGGTGCCGACATAGGAGTGGTTGAGGGCTTTCGCTTCCTTGTTGGCGAGTGCGAGCACCTTTTTCACCCGTGGGGTGTAGGGAATGTTGCCGGCGGATTTCTGAGGTGGGCCGGAGCCGACTTCTTTTTCCACTTCCATGCGGACGGCTTCGAGCTCGAGGCCCATCCGTTCGAGGACATTGACGGCGACGCCTTGGCCGAGCTTGATGAGACCGAGCAGCAAGTGCTCGGTGCCGACGTAGGAGTGGTTGAATCGGTCCGCTTCTTTACGAGCGAGAGCGAGGACTTGTTGAGCGCGTGGGGTGAAGTTGTTCATGCGTCGCCGGGGTTAGGTGGGTCTGAGGGATGATTTTCGTCTTTTGATGAGATACGATTATCAGGGGATTCGAGTGAATGCAAACGCTCGCGAACGATTTCCGCGCGAATCGAGTCTCTTTCTTCGGGTGAAAGCTTGCGCCCGGAGTGCAATTGCAGGTGTGCGGGCTGGATATCCATCAGCAGCGTGTCGCAAAGCATGACGGTCGCCGGGGAGAAAAATCCGAGCGTGCCGCCGAGGCGCAGCAGCGAAAGGTGGTTGAGGGCCTCCTTGGAATCGATGATATGCGAGTAGCGCAGCACGCCGTAAGCGCGGCCGATTTTGTCAGCGACCATCTCCGGATCGTCTTCCAGCAGCTTTTCGCGGGCGTTTTGCTCGTGGTTGGAAACCTGGGAGATCACGCGCTCGAGCCGGCGGATGATGGTTTCCTCGCTCTCACCGAGGGTCGATTGGTTGGAGATTTGATAAAGATTTCCTAACGACTCGGTGCCTTCCCCGTAAAGTCCGCGGACGGCGAGACCGATTTTATTCACCGCCTGGAGGACCTGGCCGATCTGGTCGCTGAGGACGAGACCGGGCAGATGGAGCATGGCGGAGGCGCGCAGGCCGGTGCCGAGATTGGTCGGGCAGGTGGTGAGGTAGCCGAGCGTGGGATCGAACGCGAATTCCAGCGATTCCTCCAGCGCGGTGTCGATTTCGGAAAGCGCGTTGAACGCGGCGGTGAGCTGCAAACCCGGACGGATCGCCTGCATCCGCAAGTGGTCCTCTTCGTTGAGCATCAGGCTCAGCGTCTGGCGGCGCTCGATGACGGCGGCCGAGCCGTCGCCACGGGCGGCGTGCTCGCGGGAAATCAAGTGCCGCTCGACGAGGACCTGTTTTTGCACCGAGGTCAGATCGCCCAATTCATGGGAAAACGCGCCTTTCATCGCGGGCAGCGCATCCACCGCAGGCCGCATCAGATCGAGAGCGGCGGCGCGTTGATCGCGCTTCGCCCAACCCGGGAACGGATGGCGGCGGAGATTCCGTGCGAGGCGGATTCGCGAGGTGAGCACGGCACCATGCTCGCCCTGCCCGCCGGTCATCCAATCGGCGGGATGTTTGATGAGAGTGCTGAAACGCATCATGGCTTGGTTTCGTTCAGGTTGTGGATTTCGTCGCGGATGCCGGCGGCTTCCTCGTAGCTTTCCGAGGTGATGGCTTGTTCGAGCCGCGAGCGGAGTTCCTCGATCCGCTGGTTGCGGAATTGCACGGCCATCAAGCCTTCCGGCACTTTCCCGATGTGGGAGGTGCCCTTGTGCATCCCGCGGACCATTTGCGCGACTTCGTCGCTGAAGGTCGCATAACAATCGCTGCAGCCGAAGCGGCGCACCCGCTTCAAATCGTCCAGGGTGAACCCGCAGGTGACGCACTTTTTGCCGTTTCCTGGAACCAACGCCGAGGCGCTGGCCGTCACCGTTCCCGGGCCACCGGGCAGGCCGCCGAGCAGCAGATCCGCCAGCGAGAATCCGGTGGGATCGGTCACGCCGCGTTCCTTGGCGCAATTGTCGCAAAGGCACACCTTTTTCATCTGCCCCTCGACGAGTTGCGTGAGGAAGACGGTGGCTTTTTTATCGCAAAAATCGCACTTCATGGTTTCAGCAGATTACGAGTCAAGCAAACGGAGTGCCAGTGCTCATCGCGAGTTCGTGGAACGCTGCGAGGAAGCGGGCGGTGAACGGACCGGGCTTGCCGGTGCCGATGATGCGGCGGTCGAGCGCCACCACCGGGATCACCTCCGCGGCGGTGCCGGTTAGGAAGCATTCGTCCGCCGTGAAAATGTCGTAACGCGTGAGCGAGCACTCCTTGAACGGCACGCCGAGTTTTTCCGCGATCTCGATGATCACGCCGCGGGTGATGCCGTCGAGCGCGCCGTCGCAAATCAGTGGTGAAAGCAGCGTGCCGTTTTTCATCAGAAACAGATTGTCGCCGGTGCATTCCGCCACGTAGCCCTGCTCGTTGAGCATCACGGCTTCCTGGGCGTTCGCCTGGATCGCCTCCACCTTGGCCATGATGTTGTTCAGGTAGTTGAGCGATTTCACCTGCGGCATCAGTGCTCCCGGTGCCGGGCGGCGGGTCGCGCAGGTGATGATGGCGAGGCCGTTTTGGTAATGCTCGTCCGGGTAGAGTTTGATGGTCGAGGCGATGATGAACATCGACGGCACGGGGCAGAGATAGGGATTCAGCCCGAGTTCGCCCGGACCGCGGGTGATGACCAGGCGGATGTAGCCGTCTTTCAAGCCGTTCGCGGCGACCGTCTCGCAGGTGAATTTGCAAACTTCCTCCTGCGTCCACGGCAGGTTCAAGATGATGGCCCGCGCGGAATCGAACAGGCGGCGGATGTGCTCCTCCAGCCGGAAGATGCGTCCGTTGTAAAATCGAATGCCTTCAAAAACGCCATCTCCGTAAAGAAGGCCGTGGTCAAAGACCGACACCTTCGCTTCAGATTCGTCCACCAATTTACCGTCGAGCCAGATTTTCATGTGAGATTCTTCGCCAAGGTTAAGTGGATGAACGACTCTGGCAAGCGGGAGATTGGAGAATCATTCGTGGCGGGAAAACGGAGTCATGAAGCGTCCCATTGCGTGAACGGCCGGACTGCCAGACAGGAGTTGAAATAGCGGGCGTCCGCCGAGACCTCCCGCCCGATCCACGGCGGGATTTCCGGTGAGACCGACTCGTCCGCGAGCTCCACCTCCGCGACGACTAATCCTTCGTTCTCGCCGTGGAAAACATCGATCTCCCAGACATGGCCTCCGTAGAGCACGCAATGCCGCGTCTTCTCGATGACCGAGGGCAGGCAGATATCCAGCAGCTCCCGCGCGTCGGCCAGCGGGATGTCGTATTCAAACTCCGCCCGCGTGATGTCCTGGCTGCGGCCCTTGATCGTCAGCCAGGCGCTGCCCCCGGCGATCCGCACGCGCACCGTGCGGTCCGGGTCCTGCGAGAGGTAGCCCTGCGCGATCCTCTCACCCGGCGTCCCGTCCCGCCACGAATCGTCGGCGAGCAGGAATTTACGTTCGATTTCCTCAGCCATGAAATTTCAAGGTAGCCTCTCGGCGGAGTCGGTCAGCGGCGACCAGTCCAGCGCCCCGTGATCGAGCCGCTGCACCTCGCTGGCGTAAACCGCGTCCTCGTTTTTCGGGTCCATTTCCGCCGCGAGCTGGATGAAATAGCGGGCGAGCCGCTTGTTTTCCGCGCCGCC
>JBEDKU010000566.1:0-4341 GCA_041172045.1 Verrucomicrobiota bacterium
GAATTTCATGAAATCGGTTTTATTTTTTTTGTTAGCATCCGCTTCGTTGTTTGCGGGACCGGTCCCGGAAGGTGGAAGAAGCGTTCTGCCGCCGGACTGGCGGTCCGCCACGGAGTTCCGCGGCAGTCGGACGCTGGCGAAGGCGGCGGCGGCGGACTTCGGGGACGGTCGTCAGGGGTGGCGGGTGGAAGTGCTCAACGACAAGTCCGGGCCGTCGCAGCTTCAGTTGACCACTGCGGTGGAAGGCGAGGTGAAGCTTGGTGACAAGCTGCTGCTCGCCTTCGACGCACGCTGTGTGGCGGACTCGTCCGCGGATGGCAGGGGCCGCGGCCAGGTGGTGGTGGAGATCAAGGATCCGCCGAATTTCCCGAAGCTGGGTCAGGACGTTTTCGAAGTGGGTGCGGATTGGCAGACCATCTACATCGCCTTTCCGGCCAATACGGCGGCGAAGCCCGGCCTGACTTATGCGAGTCTGATGCCGGGCGGACGCAAGCAGACCATGGAAATCGCCAACCTGCGGCTGCTCAATTACGGTCCGGATTTCGACATGGCCAAGCTGCCGCGCCCGCGCCTCGAATACCCGGGCCGGGCGGCGGACGCGCCGTGGCGCAAGGCCGCGCTGGAGCGCATTGAGAAAATCCGCACCACCGGCATCGGCGTGGAAGTGGTGGACGCCGCGGGCAGGCCCGTTGCGGATGCCAAGGTGAGCTTGGAGTTGAAGCGACATGCTTTTGCCTTCGGCACGGCGGTGAAGGCCAAGTTTCTGATGGGGCCGGATCCGCGCGCGCCGAAGTACCGCGAGATGGTGGACCGCTACTTCAGCTCGATGGTTCTGGAGAATGATTTGAAACCCTTCGGCTGGGAGGGTGGACTCGCTAACAAGGGTGACAACTATCGCCTCGACTGGACGATGAAGTCGCTGGAGTGGGCGAAGGAGCGCGGGATGTGGGTGCGCGGGCACTATCTTTGCTGGGGACCGTGGGAGCCGTGGTCGGAAGCGCTCAAGGACCAGCCTGAAGCGATCAAGGCGAGGATCATGAACCACCTCGACGGCGTGCTGAAGGGCACCGCCGGACTGGTCGATGAGTGGGACGCGGTGAACCATCCAGTGGGCTGGAACAATCCGCGGGCGACGGTGGACCAGGTGGCGGGCGCGGATCTTTATGCGGAGGTTTTCAAGGCCGCCCGCGCCAGGACGGGGGCGCCGCTCTGGATCAACGAGGACCAGGTGTTCCGCCCCGGCCGCCAGCAGGAGGAGTTCTATCAACTCATCAAGGACTTGATCGCCCGCGGCGTTCGGCCGGACGGGATCGGCAACCAGGCGCATTTTCACAGCAGCAGCCTTCCCGGCGCGGAGGAGTTGCTGCGGATCAGCGACCGCTTTGCCGGGCTGGTGCCGAAGTTGGAAATCACCGAATTTGACGTGAATACCAACGGCGATGAAGAGCTCCAGGCCGACTGGTTGCGGGACTGCCTGATCATGTCATACAGCCATCCCGCCTATCGGGCGTTCATCCTGTGGGTTTTCTGGGAGGGTACCGGTTACAAGCCGGATCTCGCGCTCTGGCGCAAGGATTGGACGGAGAAACCAAACGGCCGGGTGTGGCGCGAACTGGTGAACGAACGGTGGCGCACCAAGGCGAACGGCAGCACAAACGCTGCCGGCGGCTTCGATACCCGCGGCCACCGGGGACTTTACGAAATCACCGTCGAGGCGGCAGGCCGTAGGGTCACGCAGCCTTTCAACACGGAAGACGGCAGCGGGCTCCTACGGGTGGTTTTTTGATCCGCAGAACCGGTCAGATTGACATCGCATGGAAACCGCCATCGACGATCATTTCGATGCCGGTGATGAAGGAGCCGGCCTTGGAGGAAGCGAGCAGCAGCGTCGCGCCGATGAGTTCCTCGGCATTGCCGAAACGCGAAGCCGGGGTCTGGCGGAGGATGTCGAGCACGCGGGTCTCGTCGAGCACCTTGCGGTTTTGCTCCGCGGGGAAAAAGCCGGGGACCAAGGTGTTCACGCGGATGTCCTTGTCGGCCCACTCGCGGGCGAGGTTGCGGGAAAGATTGTGCACCGCGGCCTTGGAGGCGGAGTAGGTGAAAACGCGGGAAAGCGGATTGAGTCCGGAAATGGAGCCGAGATTGATGATGGACGCCGGGCGGGCTTCGTCGACGAAGTACTGGCCGAAGACCTGACAGGCGCGGAAGATCGCGGAAAGATTGGTGTCGATGATGCGTTGGTATTCGTCCTCGGGGATTTCGAGGAACGGGGTGGGGGAGTTGGTCCCCGCGCCGTTGATGAGGATGTCCACCTGGCCGGAACGCTCGAGTACGGTGTCGAGCAAGTGGTGCAGCGAGTCGCGCGAGGTCACGTCCACCGGGACGAAGTAACCTTTGCCGCCGTAGGACTCGACCTCGGCGAGGCGTTTTTCCGCCTTCTCGGGGATGCGGCCGCCGAGAACGACCTCCGCTCCCGCGCGGGCAAGACCGACAGCCATCGTGCCGCAGAGTTCGCCGGTGCCACCGATGATGACGGCGGTTTTTCCGGACAGGTCGAAGAGGTCTTTCAAAAATGAAGCTGTCTGCATGGACAAAGTTTTGAGGGAAACCGACCCGCTGCCAAGCATGGATTTAGGGATCGGGATTGCGGGCCCGTCGCACAAGGGCCACGATCACGACGTGACGCTTGCAGAGAAAATCCCCTGGTTGGGCGCGGCTTCCCGCCGCAAGCGTTGGCTGGTCGGCGTTTCGGGTGGGGCGGATTCGGTGGCGCTGCTGCACCTGCTGGTGGACGCGGGATTTCGGAACCTCGTGGTCTGTCATCTCGATCATCGCCTGAGAGGGCGGGCGTCGACGGAAGATGCAAAATTCGTGAAACGCCTGGCGGAAGCGCTTGGGCTCGGATGCGAAGCCGGGTCGGCGGATGTCACCGCGCTGATGGAGAAATCCAATGAGTCGATGGAGACTGCGGCGAGGAATGCCCGCCACCAATTTTTCGCTGAATGCGCGCGGAAACATCGCTGCCCGCGCGTGGTAATCGCCCACCACGCGGACGATCAGGCGGAGACCGTGTTATGGAATCTGCTGCGCGGATCGAAGGGCTTCAAGGGGATGCGTCCGGAGCAGGTTCTAACGATGGATTCCGGTGTGAGGCTGGAGCTCCATCGGCCTTTGCTGGGAGTCCGCCGGGCGGAGTTGGTTGGGTGGCTTGGATCGCAAGGTCATGCCTGGCGGGAGGATGCCAGCAACGCGCAGCCGGTGGCCGTGCGCAACCGGTTGAGAAATGAGGTTTTCCCCTTGTTAACGGAAATTGCGAACCGCGACGTCGTGCCCGCATTCGTGCGGGGAGTGGCGGATACGGCGGACACCGTAGCTCTTGAAACGTGGGCGCTGGAGCAGGCGAAGGTGATGGACCCTCAAGGCCGCCTGCACCTTCCCGTCCTGCGCACGCTACCGGTGGCCTTGCAGCGAACCGCCTTGTGGCGGTTTCTTCAGGATCATGGCATCGGCCCGCTGGACCGCGATTTGATCGAGCGCGGGCTGGGTCTGATGGAGGTGAAAAACCCGGCGGTGATCAACCTCCCGGGTGGCGGGAAACTTCGCCGGCGGGAAGGCCGCCTGTGGCTGGATCGTTAGGCGGTACGCCGCCGCCGGGCCATACCAATTCAAAATCATTCGGCGGTTCCTCCGCCTGGCGGATGAGCCCGTTGGCGGTCATGGCGGACCACGGGCGGATGTTGCCGCCGAGCGCGTCGATGGCCTGCACGGTCCAGACGTTGCAGGTCCGCGGGACGAAGTAGATGTGCCGCGATTCCAACAACACGCCGCCGCCCCAGCTGGAGGTGCCGCAGACGACGGGCTTTCCATCAGCCCCCTGGCGGCTGCAGTCGTTGAGAAACGCGGCGAGATCCCGACCGCGTTCGCGCGGAACGAGTTTCCGCCAGACCCGCTGGTGCGGGCAAACTTCGACGACGTTCCAGTTCGCCGGGATGAGTTCCATCACCGAGGGTGTCGGGAGAAAGAGTGCCTTGAAAAATTTCCACGGCGTGTGCAGTCCTTTTTCGACGTAAGCGGTGCGGTCTCCCCAACTGAGGGTCACGTATTTGGGCGTGCCGAAACCCGCCGGCGGGACGAACCCGGATTCGAGGAGCCAGTCGTAGGGAAAGACCATCCCGGTGTGGATCTTGTCGGCGATGAGCCAGACAAGCACATCCGGATCGCGGTCGGTTTCCCCGGGGACGTGCGCGGGTTTGGAAACGGGTGTCTGATAGGTGACCGCCGGAGTATCAGGCAGGCGGATTCCGCATGAACCCGATAGGAACGCCGCGATCGCCAGCCCGG
>JBEDKU010000567.1:0-5363 GCA_041172045.1 Verrucomicrobiota bacterium
GTCCACGTCCACGAAGCGTCGTAGCCTTTATAAAAACGGGTTGCTGGCGCGCTCTTCGCCGAGGGTGGTAGCGGCGCCGTGGCCGGGGAGCAGGACGGTGGCGTCTGGCATCGGGTTCAGGACGTCTTTCAAACGCCGCAGGGCGTATTGATAGAGCGCCGGGGTGACGCAGCCGCCGATGGAGCCGGCGAAGAGCGCGTCGCCGGTGACGAGGACCGGCACGGCGAGGCCGTCGATGTGGAAGCCGAGCGCGGGATTGGCGTGGCCGGAGAGGTCGCAGGCGCTGACGGTGACCGAGCCGCAGCGGATGGAGTCGCCGGGTTTCATGGGGAGGGCGTTGTCGATGGACGCGCCGTGGAGGATGTTTCCCCGCATCATGAAGGACGGGATGCCACCGATGTGGTCGACGTGGGCGTGGGTGACGAAGACCCGGTCGAGCGCGGGCGCGCCAAGGGCGTCGAGTGCGACGGTGCAGGAGGTGGGTTCGTAGCCGGTGTCGAAGAGGATGGCCGTGTCGTGAGTCCAGACGAGCCAGGCGTTGACGCGCTCCTTACCGAAAGGCAGGTCGAGCCGGTGGATGAATGGGTGGGCGAGCGGCCGGGGAAGGTATTGTTCGTGATTGGCGAGGGCAGCCGGATTCAAGCCGAGCACCGGTGCGAGCCGGCGGGCGGTTTCCGCGGAGAAAGTTCCGCGCGAGAACGACAGCACGGCGTTTTCGGGAAGTCCCGCCCGTGACGCGGCTTCGCCCGGAGCGAGGTTCAGTCCTTTGAACGCCTTGCGGATGACGTAGGTGAAATCGTCTTCGAGCATGGCGCTTATCTCATCCGGTAGTAGCCGTCCGAGTTGTAGATGAAATAGACGTCCTTGGGATCGAGGCGGGGAAGCCAGACGAAGGGCTTGCCCGAGGCGTCGACCTCTTCGGCGACGGTGATGGGTTTCGCCACTTTCGCGGGATCGACGGTGTCCGGGTCCTTGGTGACGGAGGTCTCGTCGATGCCTTCGACGATGTGGTTCACCCACTTCAGCTCCTTGGCCTGCTCGCCGAATTCGCTCCAGTCGCCGCTGGAGGACTGGGCATACATTTTTTTGATGAACTCGTCCGGGGTGATGCCCATTTTATTGGCAAGCGGCGTGCCAAAGCGTGCCCACCAGCGCTGGCTTTCCTCGTGGAATTCCCGTTGCTGGGTGAGGTTGAGCTGGCCCATGACCACCGAGCTGATCTGGTGGTGGAGGATGACCGCGTTCGGATAGGCGTAGGATTCCTTGGCGAGCGTGGTGATGGCGGCGGCCATGGAGGCGGCGAAGGATTTCACGACGACGTGCACCGGCGCGTCGCTGGATTCCATGGCTTTGAGAATCCGATAGCCAGCCATCACGGAGCCGCCGGGGCTGGCGTCGATGACGATGAAAATGGGCAGCTCGCGGTCCTTGTTATTCCAATACTGGATGCGGCTGGTGATGAAATCCGCGGTGCTGGTGGTGATCAGGCCGTTGAGTGGAATCCGGCGGTCGGAGACGACGAGAACGCCGTTTTCCTTGAGCGGTTTTTTCAGGAAGACCGGTTTGGAATCGGCGAATTTCGCGCGTTTTTCCGCGGTCTCGATGCGGGCGATGTCGTTCTGGAGGCGGGTGATTTCGAGGGCGGCCTCGGATTGCACGGTCTTGAGATCGTTGCCCAGTTTTTCGGCCCTGGCCTTGGAGAGCTCGCCCTCCGAGATGAGTTTTTCCTTCTCCGCCTCCATCTTCGCGAGTTCGTCACGCATGGCGACCTGGCGCTTGGTGGTCTCGAGCGTGAGTTTCTCGGTGATGAGTTCGCGCTCGAGTTTCAATTGCGTGACCTCGGCGCGCATCGCGTTGGTGGCGGCGACGAGGCGTTCGGCCTGGAGTTTGTTTTCAAGCGCGAGTGCTTCCTGTTCCTTGGTTTTCGCCTCGACCGCCGGATCCTTCACTTCGGCCGTGACGGCGACTTCGGCGGCGGGCACCGGGGTGGCATCCTTGGCGGGCAGCCAGGTGGTTAGAGCGAGTCCAAGAAGTGCGGTGCGGGTCGGCGGGAATTTCATGGTGTGGCGGTGAAGCGGTGCGGTGAGGCGCATTTGTTTGAAAACTCTAGAACTTGCGGGATTTCGCACGGACTCCGATGAAGACGACGATTCCGGCGAAGACGAGGAAACAAGCCGCCGCGATGCCAAGCACGGTGAAAAGCTTGCCGCTGGCGGTATCCACCTGCTCGTCGGTGATCATGTCCACCGGCGTTTCCTTCGGGTTGCGGGTGAGGACGAGCTTGCCATCGGCCACGCCGACACGGGTGAGCTTGGCCATCGCCGGGCCGAGGACCGGATCAATCAGATAGCGCTCGGCGATCCGATAGGGCGACATTTGATCGATGAACTCGGGGGCGACTTTCCGGCCGGGGACTTCGATGGTGGCGAGGCTGAGAATGACTTCGTGTTTGAGTAGGTTAGGTCGGGCGACCATGGTGCCATTGAGAAAGCGCTGGTCGGAGGCGATCCAGCCGGGCTCGTCGTCCTTCGCGAATCGCGGCCTGCCGTTGAGCGGAAATGAGATCGCCAGCCGCATTGTTTCACCCTCGATGCTGCTGACGCGGAAGGTGCCGCGCAGTTCCTTGAACGCCTCGTAAGCGGCGATTGCTAGATTCAACTCCTCGGCGGATAGAGCGAGCGAGGCCTCGGTATCGCCGGCGAGCGCCTGGCGGAAGGCCTCGATGCGCTCGGCCAGGCGGTTGAGGTCGGCCTCTCTGTTTTCAATCGCTGAAATCTCGATGGCGACCGGCTTGGTATCGGTGAATTTCGCGATCTCATTGAACTGCCGGAACAGCGTGAGGACGGAGAATCCGATGAGGAAAACCATCACCGCGAGGGCGGCGATGAGGATGGCGCAGCCGGCGAAGGGCGAGCGGGCGCTGTCGTCTTTGACGGACCTGTATTTGTTCATCGGCAGGGAGGAAAATTCGCTTCAAACGTCCTTGTCGGGTTTTTCCCCGGTGTCTTCGGGTTTGTCCGGCGGCGTCTCGCTGATTTCGGGAATCTCATCGGTGGCGTGGGGATCGTTCTGCGCGTAATCGTCGTGCCAGCCGTCGTCGCCCGTTTCATAGCCGGGGTATTCGGTGTGATAGGGATCGTCGTGCTCGCTGTGATCTTCGGCATGGTCCTGGGTGACGGCTTCGGCGCGCATTTTTTCCTCGCGGGCGATCTGGCGTTCCATGCTTTCCCGGGCTTCCTGCTCCTCCTTGATGCGGTTCTTCTTACGGTCGAAGTAGGCGAGCCAGATGCAGATTTCATAGAGAACAATCATCGGCACGGCCATGAGCATGAGCGTGAAGACATCGGGCGTCGGCGTGAGGACGGCGGCGGCCACGAAGATGCCGACGATGGCGTAGGAGCGCGTCTTGGACATCGTTTCATAACTGAGCAAGCCCAGCTTCACGAACACCATCACGACCACCGGCAGCTCGAAGGAAACCCCGAACAGCAGCGTGAACTGCGTGGCGAACGAAATATACTCGCCGATGCGCCAGTCGTTGGAGATCCCCATGTCGCCGCTCCATTGATAGAAAAACAACAGCGCCCGCGGCAGCACCCAATAGTAGGCGAAGGCGGTGCCTGTGAGGAAAAGGCCGAAACCCACCGCCATGGCCGGCCACATCACGCGCTTCTCGTGGCTGTGCAGCCCGGGCAGCACGAACTGGAGGATGAAAAGCAGCAGCAGCGGGAACGCCAGCACGATCCCCGCGACGAAGGACAGCTTCATGGAAAGCATGAAGCCCTCGGTCGGCTTGAGCGCGGACATCATCTTGAGGTTGCCCTGGACGTCGCTGTCGGTGCTCGGCTTGGTGCGCAGCAGGGCCTTGACCTGGAGCTTGAACTCGTCGGTCTCCTTGAGCGAATTGACGAAGGTTTCGCGTTTTTCCTCGGGCAGCACGAGGGCGGCGCGCAGCAGGCTGATGGACTTCGCCTGGAAGACGAGTTCGGCGTCGCCGAGTGATTGATAGAAAAGCTCGCGCTGGTCCGCCACCAGGTTCATCGCCGCGTGTTCCACTTTTCGCGCATTTCCCCACGATTCCACCGTCGGCGGGCGCGGGGCGTCGGCGGGGAGGGTCGCTTCCAGTTTGGTGATCAGGACCTGGTCCACCGGATGACGGAAGAACTCCATCAGGTTCTTGTTGAACGCGAAGCAGATGATCATCGAGATCACCAACGTGATCACGACCCGGGTGATCATTGTCCGCAGGTCCTCCAGGTGTTCGAGAAACGGTTTTTCGTGGTCCGGATGCGAGTGCTCGCGGAGCTGGATGACTTTTTTCAGCAGATACATGCTTGTGGGGGCGGGATTCAAGCTGCCCTTCCCCGCCACCGCAAGGGCAGATGTTTTTGGCGGGTAAATCGGGCGTTGCGGCGCGGGCCGCCATGTTCCAATCTCTCCCGTCCACTCCGCTCCCGGAAATTTTTCCCCATGCTCCATCTTGATTCGCTGATTCCTGAATTCCCGATCCTCGACCAATCCATCCAGGGCCGGCCGCTGGTGTATTTGGACAACGCGGCCACCACCCAGAAGCCGATGGCCGTGCTGTTCGCATCCCGGCACTACTACGAGTCGATCAATTCCAACATCCACCGCGGCACCCACCACTTGGCCCGCCTCGCCACCGAGACCTTCGAAAAAGCCCGCCAAACGGTCGCCACTTACCTCAACGCAACCACCCCCGACGAGGTGATTTTCACCTCCGGCACCACGGATGGCATCAACCTCGTCGCCAACGTGCTCGGGCTTTCCGGCCGGATCCAGCCGGGTGACGAAATCCTCATTTCCACGCTGGAGCACCATTCCAACATCGTTCCGTGGCAGATGCTCTGCGAGCGCACCGGCGCGGTCCTCAAGGTGATTCCCTGCGACGAGGACGGCGTGCTGGATCAGGACGCGTTCCATTCCCTGCTCGGCGAACGCACAAAAATCCTCTCCCTTACCTGGATTTCCAACTCCTTCGGCACCGTCAATCCGGTCGCGGAAATGACCGCCGCCGCGAAAAACGCCGGGGCGCTGGTGCTGATCGACGCCGCGCAGGCCGTCGCGCATGTCCGCATCGACGTGCAGGCGCTCGGGATCGATTTTCTCGTGTTTTCCGGCCACAAGATCTACGCCCCGACCGGCATCGGCGTGCTCTGGGGTCGCACGGAAATTCTCAACGCCCTGCCGCCGTGGCGTGGCGGCGGCGAGATGATCAAGGAGGTCACTTTCGAAAAAACCACCTACAACGAGCTGCCGTTCAAGTTCGAAGCCGGCACGCCGAATATCGAGGGCGTGATCGCTCTCGGGGCCGCGCTGGATTTCGTGAACGGGATCGGCCT
>JBEDKU010000568.1:0-3525 GCA_041172045.1 Verrucomicrobiota bacterium
CGCTGGCATTATCCTTTGGCACAACGCGTTTGGTCAGATCGCCGGGGTTTTCAGACCGCCACCGCCTCATCCGGCAGAAACTCCGGCCGGTATCGGAGCAGGCAGCCGACACCGCCCTGAGTGGCTAGCAGCTCGTCGCCCTCGCAGACTTCGATCGCCAGATTGCGCTCGGTCGCGAGGCGGGTGAGCTCCTCCCGTTCGGATTGGGGAAGCTCCTCGGAGATCACCAGTTCCGCCGCATAGCCGCCGAGGATGGCATCGCGCGAGTGATCCACTCCGACCACCGCCAGCCCGCCGCGGCGGACCTGCTCGTGCAACCGGCTCACCGTGTCGCGGGATTCCGCCCGCTCCACCTCCACAAAAGTGTCGATCGCCTGCTCCAGCACCGTGGAATAGTCCCCACCGGAGGGCGTCTTCAAAAGCTCGCCGACGACGCGCGCGCTGATGTGCTTGGGCAGAATGTCCCTCAAGCCGGCCACGTGGCGCGGATTTCCTCCCAGGATCAGGTGGTTGTGTCCACGCCGGGACATCAGATTGGTGATGATGGTCACCTGGTCGCGGTGGAATTTGTGGTCGCTCTCGCGCTTGCGCTGGTGGAAATGCTCTCGCCCCCACTCGCGCCCGAGCCTGCCGCCCAGATCGGGCCGCTGGGTGAGGATCGATTCGCTCACCGCTCCCAGCGTGACCTCGAAAATCCGCGACGCGTCGTCCGTGGCGATGACGACGACGAAGCGGTGAAAACGATCCTTCAATTGCACCAGCGGAAAAATCGCCGGCCGCGCCGCGGTGTCGAAGTGCAGATCCAGCGAGACGCTGAAGGGAATGACCAGGTGCAGGGGACTTTCCCCGTGGCGGCTGAAGACGGCCACGCTGCCGATTCCTTCCGGCCAATCTTCGGAAACGACTCTCTCCACATCGTGTCGCGCATCGTCGAACAAACCGCGTGCCTGTGGCGCCAGCGTGGAGCGGGCGGCGACGGCCCAGAGCGCGAGTTTCGATTTTAGATAGTCCTTGGATTTGTAGAGATTCAGATACGCGCTGACGGTCGGAGCGTCGGATTCAGGCAGGGAAGCCAGCTGAGAGATGTGGTTGCGCAGCGATTCCATTTCGTTGAGAGCGGGTGTGGTAGGCATCCGTGCAAGATACCCGCTTCGGCCGATATGTATGGTGGAATCACCTGGAAATTTTCCACCGACAGGACGGGAGGCTATCAGGAAATTTCCTTGAGCGACGCCTTGCCACGTTGCTTGGTTTCCGGGTCGTCTTTATCCTGGTTCGGCATGGCGAGTCCGGTTTGCAAATAGCGCTTCGCCTCATCCTTGCGGCCCATCATCCCGTAAGTCCGGCCGAGTTCCACCACGTGGACGAGCCGTTTCGGATTGAGGGCGATGGCTCTGCGAAAGCACTCCACGGCGGTCTCGTTGGAAGCGGCGGGCAGGCCGCCATAAATGATGCCGGCCAGAGCGCGGGTCGCGCCACCGATGTTGGCGAGCGACTGGTGCCAGCGTCCCAGCAGGTGCCAGGCGTAGTCGTTTTTCGGATTCAGCTTCACCGCTTTCTCCGCCGCGATCTTGATTTTCCGCGAGACTTCGACGGTTTCCCGGTTGCCGAGGTAAGGGGTGATTTTGCCCAGACAGATCGCCACGCTGAGATGCGGATCGCATTCGTTAGGGGCCGCCGCGACCGCCCGCTCGGCGTAGGCGAGCGCCTTGCGGCCGGAAGCGAGCTTGTCCGCGTCCGTCGGCAGGTCGGCCATGCGGAGCGCGTATTGGCGGGCGATTTTCACCAGCAGGTCGGCGTTTTTCGGCTCAATTTTTTCAGCCGGCAGGTAGTATTTCAGCGCCTCGTCGCACTGGAACTTCGCGTCATGCGCGTCGCCGGATTTCATCAGATCCGCGAAATCGGCGGCAGCGGAAACCATGCCGCAGAGCGCGATGAGAGGGATGAGGAGGATTTTCATGCGCGGAAAGTAGATCAAAGTCCGGAAAATTCCAGATGCGGATTTAAACCCACCGGACCGCGTGTCTCCAGACTCGCTTGAGAATGGACCGTCAAAAGAACAGCGGCGTATGCCTCTTCTCTTTGGCATCTCATTCGCGGGCGAGTCTGGAGACTCGCGGTCCCAGCCGGCGTTCGCTACGAGGCCGCATGGCAGAACCATTCCGGCACAAGGGTTGGCACTCGCGGGGATACCTCCCTCACTTGGACGCGGCCGGAGAAATCCAAGCGCTCACGTTCCGGCTCGCAGACGCCATGCCCGCACAAGTCATCGCCGGTTGGAAAAAGGAGTTGGAATGCGATCCGACGAAAAACGACCAGGTGCTGAGAAAACGGATCGCCCGCTACGAAGACGCCGGTCACGGCAGTTGCGTCCTGCGGAACCCCGCGTGTGCGGAAATCGTCCAAACAGCCTTCCTTCATTTCGACGGCGGGCGCTATCGGCTGATGGAATGGTGCGTGAGGCCCAATCACGTGCATGTCCTGATCCATTGTTGTTTCGGCACCACTCTCGGAGAAATCGTGCGGTCATGGAAAACCTTCACTGCCCGGAAAATCAATGAATGCCACAAAACCCATGGCGTTTTGTGGGCCCCCGACTACTTCGACCGCTACATCCGCGATCTCGATCACCTCGCCAACGCGCGGGCCTACATCCGGAACAATCCCGTCAAAGCCGGCCTCTGCCAAACCCCCGAAGACTGGCCATGGAGCAGCGCCGCGCCCCGGCCGGACCACGAGTCTCCAGACTCGCCCGCGAAGGAATAGCCAATGCCCAAGCGCCGGACGTTGCTTCCCTTTCACAGGCGAGTCGAGACACTCGCGGTCCCAAAGGATTTCGCTTTCCGCTGGCGGACAGACCCGTCATCTTCAACCGCAATGACACTGACCCCCAAGCTTGTCCTCGACGATCCCTGGCTCACTCCGCACCAAGGTGCCATCGAGCGCCGAATGCGGCAGTTTTCCGAAGCTCTGGCGGACATTGAAAAGGGCTCCAAGTCACTCACCGCCTACGCCACCGGCCACAAATACGTCGGCATCCATTTCCACCCGGCGGCTAACACCTGGACCATCCGCGAGTGGGCGCCGGGCGCGCAGGCCGTCTCGCTCATCGGCGATTTCAACAACTGGAACCGCGAGTCCCATCCGCTCGCCTCATCGAACAGCGGGGTCTGGAAACTCGAGCTACCCGGCGACGCACTCGCCCACGGCCAAAAGGTCAAACTCCACATCACCGGTGCCGACGGTTCGCGCCGCGACCGCATCCCCGCCTGCATCCGCCGCGCGGTGCAGGATCCGACGACGCACGACTACTGCGGGCAAATCTGGCACACGCCGCAGCCGCACGTTTGGAAACACGAGTTCGATCCGGCGTCGATTAAAGCACCGCTGATCTATGAATCCCACGTCGGCATGGCCGGCGAGGAGCCGCGCGTTCATACCTACCGGGAGTTCGCGGACAGCGTCCTGCCGCGTGTCGTGAAAGCCGGTTATAACACCGTCCAGCTCATGGCCGTGCAGGAACAT
>JBEDKU010000569.1:0-4033 GCA_041172045.1 Verrucomicrobiota bacterium
GCTTTCGCCTCTTTGACCGCCTTGGGATGGACATGGTCGCGCCCTTGCAGCCGTTCGCGATCCGCGGGGCGATCTGGTATCAAGGCGAGTCGAACTCCGGACAGCCCGGGCCCTATCAGAAACTCCTGCCCGCCATGATCGGCGACTGGCGGCGCGTTTGGGGAAGCGACCTGCCCTTCCTTTTTGTCCAGTTGGCAGCCTATCGGAACACCCATCCCGCCTTCCGCGAAGCACAACACCTCATCTGGCAGAACACACCGCGCACCGCGATGGTCGTCACCACCGACGTGGGGGACGCCAACAACATTCACCCGACGCGGAAGGAGCCCGTCGGTCAGCGTCTGGCCTTGGCCGCCCTTGCCCTGAGCCATGGTGAGCAGATCGAGTATTCCGGCCCTGTCTTCAAAAGCATGACCGTCCAAAGCGATCGCGCCGTGCTTTCCTTCACTCATGTGGGGGCGGGACTGATGGCAAAAGGTGATCCGCTCAAAGGTTTCACCATCGCCGGCAAGGATGGCAAGTTGGTGCCTGCCACCGCCCGGATTGAGGGCGCTGCCGTGGTCGTCACTTCCGAAAAGATCACCAAACCGGTCTCCGTCCGCTATGGGTGGGCGATGGTGCCGGATGCGAACTTGTGCAACCGCGAGGGACTGCCCGCCGCGCCCTTCCGGACCGATGCACTAACCGACGTCAACCGCGCGGGGGAATCGAATGGAGAATGAAAACCACCACCATGAATCATCACATCACACTCGTCGCCGCCCTGCTGCTCACGCCACTCACCGCGCTGCTTGCCGCGGATCTGAGACTTGCCGCGGTCCTTTCCGACCACATGGTCTTGCAGCGCGAAAAACCGGTGCCCGTGTGGGGGTGGGCCGATGCGGGAGAACGCATCACGGTCGAATTCGCAGGCCAGAAAAAAACCGCCATCGCCGATGCCACCGGCATATGGCGGGTGAAACTCGATCCGCTGCAGGCCAGCGCGGAATCGCGGGCGTTGATCGTCCGTTCGGAGAAACCGGAACGCAAACTCGAGGTCGCGGATGTGCTGGTGGGCGAGGTCTGGCTCGGCTCCGGCCAGTCGAACATGGCGCTGCGCGTCTCAGGTGCCCGAAACTACCAGAACGAGCAGGCCGCCGCCAATTTTCCGCTGATCCGCACGTTCAACGAGGGCTCCAAAACAGCCGCGAAGGCGCAAGCGGACGCCAGCGGCAAGTGGACCGCCTGTTCGCCGGCAACCGTCGGCACCTTCTCCGCCACACTCTATTTCTTTGGTCGCGAACTGCAGCGTGAACTGAACGTGCCGGTGGGCCTGATCAATTCTTCCGTCGGTGGCACGCCGATCGAGTCGTGGATCGCCGCCGAGGTTCAGCAGCCGGAGTGGAAGAAAGCCGCAACCTCGAAGCCCAAGGCTCCCACACCGCGGCCTGCGGAGAATCCCGCGGCGGCGGAAGCCGCGCGCAACAACCAGGCCGGCGGACTCTTCAATGGCAAAATCGCGCCGCTGATTCCCTACGCGCTGCGCGGCGTGCTGTGGTATCAGGGCGAGGCCAACACGCATCCCGGAAAGGCGCGTTTCTATCAGGATCAGCTGTCGCTGCTCGTCAGCGACTGGCGCAAGCGCTGGAGCGAGGAACTTCCGTTCGCGTGGGTCCAGCTCCCGAACTACAACCGCCCGGGCCAAGGCTGGTCGCTCGTGCGCGAGGCGATGCTCAAGTCCCTGCGTCTGCCCAAGACCGGCATGGCGATCACCGTGGACATCGGCGACGCCGACCACATCCACCCGAAGAACAAACAGGACGTCGGCCGCCGCCTCGCGGTATGGGCGCTCGGCACGGGCTATGACCGCAAGGTTCCCGCCATCTCCGGTCCTCTTCCCGCCGGCCACGAGATCAAAGGCAACCAAATCATCGTCACGTTCAAACATTCCGACGGCGGACTGGTCGCAAAAGACGGCGGACTAACGGGTTTCCTTGTGGCGGGAAAGGACAAGGCATGGAAGCCCGCGCAAGCGACGATCGCTGGCGACCAGGTGATCGTCTCCAGCACCGAAGTGGCGAAGCCGGTCGCCGTGCGCTACGCCTGGGCCTCGGTCGCGGTTTGCAATCTTTTCAACGGCGCCGGCCTGCCCGCCTCACCGTTTCGAACCGATGCCTGGCCGGTGGACGATACGGAAAAGGACTGACCCGGGTCCGTTCAAAGAGAATCGCCGGGTAACCTGCCGTCCCTCTGCCAGCCTCCAGATTTCCTGCGGATTTCTCAGAATCCTCGTGAGAAACCGCCAGCCGTGGCGAATACGCGGTGGCGTGGTGTTTCCACACAGCAACCCAATTGTTTCCAAGCCCTGAGTCCAAACCCGCCGACCGCCCAAAACCCGTCAATTGTACCAAAAACCGATGAAACCCAAATACCTCGCATTCCCGCTGCTCGCCGTCGTCCTTTCCCCCACCGTCATGGCGGGGCAGTTCATCTGGACCGGTAGCACCAACAGCACCTGGACGACCGCCGCCAACTGGGACATCACCTCCTCGGTTCCTGCCTCTCCGGACACCTACCCCATTCCGGGCAGCACCTACGCCAGCGATTTCCTCAACATCAGGAACAACGGCGACCTCCTGACCAGTCTGAGCGGCGTCACTCCCGGCGCCGACGCGGTTTACAACCCAGGTTCAGGCGTCACGACGACTTTCAACAACGGCCGCTGCTTCGTGATCGGCACAGGTGCCGGTCCGACCGCGACCCTGCCGAATCTGCCCAATCGAAAGGGCTACGCGAAGCTCATCGTTTCCAGCGGCACCATCGTCGGAGCACGGTCGTCGAATACAGGCAGCGAAGCCTACATGGCAAACCGCGCGGATTCGACGCTCCTGATCAACGGCGGGAGCGTGGATCTCTCGCAGCAGCTCAACAATTTCCGCTTGATCCAAGAGGGGTTTGCGGACGTCAACGGCGCCATCACCAGCACCATCACCATCGACAGTGGCTCGCTGAGCTGCCGCTCGCTGGATCTTGTTTACGACACGGAGTCCGACCCCGCCACCGTCTTTGGCAACGGCGTCGTCAACCTGAATGGCGGCACTCTAACCACCTTGCGCTTCGTCCGCTCAGCCGCATCCGATCCCGGGCAGACCACATTCACCTTGAATCTCAATGGCGGCACCCTCCGCCCGCTTGTTTCCCTCACCTCCCCGGCCATTCTTCTCGACGCTCTCACCGACCTGACAACCGTTGTCAAAGCGGGTGGGGCGATCATCAACACCACCAGTCCGGCCGCCCCAACCACCGCGATCAATTCAACCATCGCCGAGGTTCTGGAACACGACCCCGCCCTCGGAGCCACCCTCGACGGCGGGCTCACCAAAAACGGTGTCGGCACCTTGACTCTATCCGGTGCTAACACCTTCACAGGCCCTGTGACCGTCAACGCAGGGACCTTGACGACCACCAGCAGGCTCTTGCTTGCCAACAACAGTGCCGCCGGCAGCGGAGAGATCACCCTCGCCGGTGCCTACACGGACATCCAGGTCAACAATACCCGCAACATCCCCAATCCCATCACCATCTCCGACGCGGGCGACCAGAAAACCCTGCTCTTGCCAGCACCGACTCCGGCAGCCTTTGCCGCCGCCACGTTTTCCGGTCCAATCACGATCAATGAAACAAGCATCGACCAATTCCGAGTAAGAGCCGACACCGACGGCTTCCTCACGCTTTCCGGCAAAATCAGCGGCCCGGGTGGGGTGTATAAGTTTCAAAACGGAACAGTAACACTCTCGAACGCAACAAACGATTTCACGGGTGGTGCGAAGATCACTCAGGGAGGGCTTTCCTTCTCAAACGGAGCCCTTGGCACTGGTGGCTCGATCCTCATGGACGGAGGCACGCTGACCTGGTCTGCGGGCAACTCTCAGGACATTTCCAGCCGACTCGTCATGGTAACGGGCAAGACCGCCACTCTGAATCTCGCCGAGCAGACGACTCCCAGCTATGCGATTTCCAACGTCACCTTCGCGGGTGCCATCGGCAGCGGCAC
>JBEDKU010000570.1:0-3651 GCA_041172045.1 Verrucomicrobiota bacterium
CACCCGCGGCACCATCCAGTCCCACGCCTACCAACACGCGCTCGCCCTCCGCCGGACCGGCCTGCTCATCCACGGCCAAGCCACGCCGTTGCTGGTGCCGCTGATCGAGGAAAACTGGATCGACCACCCGGCCACGCGTCAGGTTTTGAAGACTTACCTCGATCCGCTGGTCGAAAAAGGCATCGATACCCTGATGCTCGCCTGCACCCATTACCCGCTGCTGATCCCCGTTTTGAAGGATCTTCTGCCGCCGGATGTGCGCCTTGTGGACTCCGCGACCACCTGCGCCGAGCATTTGAAAAAAGAACTCACCCGCCTCGGCCTGCTCGAATCCTCGGGCCGCGCGGGCACCTTGGAAATCCACCTCACCGACCTCTCCGAGCAGTTTGAGATCCTGTCCCGCCAGTTTCTTGCGAAACCGCCCGGCCGCATCCACCGCGCCATCTTGGGCGGAGCTTGAGCCACAGGGTTTAGCCTTGATCAGTTCAGTTTTTTTTGAACAGTCCGGTTCTTTCGAACTCCTTCACGCAGCTCATGAAATTATTTGGAACCGACGGCATCCGAGGCCGGGTCAACGAATTCCCGATCACCGCCGAAGTCGCCCTGCGCATGGGCAAGGCCGTCGCCAACGTCCTCCGCTCCGATGGCTCGCGCCGCAACCGCGTGCTCATCGGCAAGGACACCCGCATTTCGGGCTACATGCTCGAATCCGCCATCACCAGCGGCCTCGTGTCCATGGGCATGGACGTTTATCTCGTCGGCCCCATGCCCACGCCCGCCGTCGCCCATTTGACAAAATCGATGGGAGCCGTCGCCGGCATCATGATCACCGCCTCCCACAATCCCTACGAGGATAATGGCATGAAGATCTTCGGTCCGGACGGCTACAAGCTCTCCGACGACCTCGAAGCCCTCATCGAGCGCCACATCATGGGCGACGAACCCGAGGCCGCGCCACTGCCGCCCGCGCAAATCGGCAAGGCCCACCGCATCGACGACGCCCGCGGCCGTTACATCGAGTTTGCGAAACACACGGCCGACAACATTTCCCTCCACGGCCTGAAAATCGTCGTCGATTGCGGAAACGGCGCCGCCTATTTCATCGGCCCGCTCATCTTCAAGGAGCTCGGCGCCGAAGTCATCACCGTCTGCAACGACCCCGACGGCCTCAACATCAACGACGGCTGCGGCGCGCTCCATCCCGAAGCCGCCGGCGAACTCGTCCGCAAACACCAGGCCGACCTCGGCATCTCCTTCGACGGCGACGCCGACCGCGTCATCTTCACCGACGCCAACGGCCAAGTGGTCAGCGGCGACCGCATCCTCGGCCTCTGCGCCATCGGCCTGAAAGAGCAGGGCAAACTCCGCCACGACACCTTGGTCGCCACCGTCATGAGCAATCTCGGCCTGATCGAGGCCATGAAAAACCACGGGATCAAGGTCGAGACCACCGCCGTCGGCGACCGCAGCGTCATCGAGTGCATGCGCAAGAACGGCTATTCTTTCGGTGGCGAGAATTCCGGCCACCTCATTTTCGGCGACCACGTCACCACCGGCGACGGCATTCTCAGCGCGCTCCAAGTGCTCCGCATGATGATAGAGCGCAACGCCACGCTCGCCCAACTCGCCAACGTGATGCACGAGTATCCGACGCAGCTCGCCAACATGCCGGTGCCGTCCAAACCGCCGTTGGAAACCCTGCCCAAGCTCCAGAAACTCATGCAGGAAGCCACTGCCGAGTTCGGCGACAGCGGTCGCCATTTGATCCGCTATTCCGGCACCGAGAATAAAATCCGCGTGCTCGTCGAGCACCGCGAGCAGGAGGAGGTCACTTCGTGGGTCACCAAGTTCTCCACCGCCATCCACGAGGAAATCGGACAATAGCCGCCATGTCGCTCGATCCATCAGATTGTTGGCCGCTTTCCGCCACTCGGAAAATCGCGGATTTCCCGCTCGCCAACATCCCGCTTGCCGAGCACCACCGCCGCGTTCTCGACCCGCTGAGGGGCGGGGGCGTCTCGTCCCCTCATCAACTGTCAGCCGATCCACACGCCTGGCTCGACCCGGCGGACATCGCGGCGTTCTCCTCCAGCGGAAAATCCACTCTCGTCGGCCCCCAAAACACCCCGCTCGTCTGGAAGGGAACCTCGCCCGATTTTTCCAGCACCATCGCCGCGCTCACCTCCTTCATCATCCGCTATCCCTGGGACCTGCTCCGGGCGAATGAACTCTACGTCTCCGTCCTCACCGGCGACTCCATTCACGGCGAGATCTATCCGTCCGCCGTCGTCGAGGGCACGCTCCACCTCGGCCTCGGCAGCCGCATCCTGCCCGGCGTCTTCATCGAGGGAAATGTCGTCATCGGCGACCACTGCAAGATCGGCCCGAACTGCTACATCCGCGGCAACACCAGCATCGGTGACAAGTGCCACATCGGCCAGTCCGTCGAAATCAAGAACTGCCTGATTCTTTCGAACACCAACGTCGGCCACCTCTCCTACATCGGCGACTCCGTGTTAGGCGAGAAGGTCAACCTCGGCGCCGGCACCACGACGTCCAACCTGCGGCACGACGGGAAAAACCACCGCTCCATGGTCCACGGCGTGCTCATCGACACCGGCCGCCGCAAGTTCGGCACCATCATTGGTGACGGCGTCCACACCGGCATCAACACCTCCATTTACCCCGGCCGCAAATTCGGTCCCCACACCACCACGCGCCCCGGAGAAATCGTCCAGCACGACCTTCAGTCACCAATCTCAAATCTCAAATCTAAAATCTAAAATCTAATATGTGCGGAATCGTCGGATACATCGGAAAAGCGGATGCTGCCACCGTCCTCATCAACGGCCTGCGCCGCCTCGAATACCGCGGCTATGACTCGGCGGGCGTCGCCATTCTCGACGACGACCGCGTGCTCGTCTCCAAGTCGCCCGGAAAGGTCGCGAGGCTCAGCGACAAGGCCCACGGCGATTGGGATGCGGCGCTTTTTCAGCGCGCCTCCACCGGCATCGCCCACACCCGCTGGGCCACCCACGGTCCGCCGACCGAGGTCAACGCCCACCCGCATCTCGACCAGTCCGGCGACATCGCGCTCGTTCACAACGGCATCATCGAAAACTACCGCGCCCTCCGCGCCCGGCTTGAGGGAAAAGGCCACCATTTCTACTCCGAGACCGACACCGAAGTCCTCGCCCACCTCATCGGCGACTGCGACAAGGGCGACCTCTTCCAAGCCGTTTGTGACGCGCTCCATCAGGTGAACGGCACCTTTGGCATCGCCGTTCTATCATCCCGCGAGCCGGACAAGATCATCACCGCCCGCCGGGGCAGCCCCATCGTCATCGGCGTCGGTGACGGGGAAACCATCATCGCCTCGGACGCCTCCGCCATCGTCGCCCACACCCAGCGCGTCATCTATCTGGATGACAACGACATCGCCATCGTCACCGCGGATTCCATCGACATCCGCGACCTTCATAACGTCCCGGTCACCCGCGAGATCGCCGAGCTCGGACTCGACGCCGCCGCCGCCGAGAAGGGCGGTTACGAACATTTCATGCTCAAGGAAATCCACGAGCAGCCGGACTCGCTTGCCAACGCCATCCGCGGCCGGCTCGATTTCAATCTCGGCTCCGCCGTTCTCTCCGG
>JBEDKU010000571.1:0-12709 GCA_041172045.1 Verrucomicrobiota bacterium
AGCTGCCCGCCGACCAACCACAACCTGATGGAGCTGCTGATCATGGTGGACGCCGCCCGCCGTGCCAGCGCCGAGCGGATCACCGCCGTGATGCCGTTTTTCGGCTACGCCCGCCAAGACCGGAAAGACCAGCCGCGCGTGCCGATCACCGCCAAGCTCGTCGCCAACCTGCTGACCTCCGCCGGCGTTCACCGCGTCCTCACCATGGACCTCCACGCGCCGCAGATCCAAGGTTTCTTCGACATCCCGGTCGACCACCTCTACGCAAAATCCGTACTCATCGGCTACCTCCGCCAGCGCCACCCGGACACCTCCAACCTCACCGTCGTCTCGCCCGACGTCGGCGGCGTGAAAATGGCCCGCGCCTACGCCGACGCGCTCGGCGCCGAGCTCGCCATCGTCGCCAAACACCGCGTCAGCGCCACCCGCGTGGAGGCGATGAACGTCATCGGCGAGGTCGAGGGCCGCGACGTGCTGCTCGTGGACGACATGACCGAGACCGCCGGCACCCTCACCGCCGCCGCAGAAATCCTGCATAAACACGGTGCCAAGCGCATTTACGCCGGCGTTTCCCACGCCATTCTCGGCGATCTCGCCCATCAGCGGATCCGCGACTCCTCCATCGAGGAGGTCATCACCACCGACTCCGTGCCCCAAGCCGCCGGGCCGAAAGTCCAGGTCGTCGGCGTGGCACCGCTGCTCGCCGAAGCCATCCGCCGCATCCACGGCGGCCAGTCGATCACCTCGCTTTTCACCGTTTGAAATCCCCCGCCGCGGATTCTCCGAACAAATTTTTGACAAGTCCCGGTGGGACCGTTACACACGCCGCCCCCGTACTGGGTGCAGTAATCCCCGGCGGCAATTCATACCTACCGACCACACGTCATGGCCAAGAAGACCACACTCCAAGCAGCTCCACGCGCCCGCAGCGGCACCGGACGCCTCAAACAAATGCGCCGCGAAGGCTGGATCCCCTCCGTGATTTACGGAAAAGGCACCGAAAACATCAACCTCAAGGTCGATGCCAAAACCTTCGCCGACCTGCTCGCGCACAGCAGCTCGGAGAACATCCTCGTCAACCTCGAGATCGAAGGTCACGGCATCCGCCTCGCCTTCCTCCAGTCCATCCAGCACGATTCGCTGTCCGGCAAGACGCTTCACGCCGACTTCCGTTCGATCGATGAAAACACCGCCATCACCGCCCACATCCCAACCCACCTCAACGGTGAGTCCGCCGGTGTCAAGGCAGGCGGCTTGATCGAGCAATACGTGCATGCCATCGAAATCACGTGCCTTCCCAACGATCTTCCCGAGTCAATCGAGGTCGATATCAGCGCACTGCAAATCGGTGACTCCCTGCACATCGGTGAAATCCCGCTGCCTGCCGGTGTTCGCGCCACCCACGCGGCCGACGTCGTCGTCGCCCACGTGAGCAAGGCCGCCGCCGCCGTGTCCGAAGACGCCGCAGCGACTCCAGCCAAGTAAGCGGAATCCCGTTTCTCCCAAAACGCCCGGTCCGCGCAAGTGGCCCGGGCGTTTTTTAGTCCCAAATTTCAGCTTCTCAGTATTTCCGCCTTTCAGCTTTTATCCCACCATGTCCTTCACCCTCATCGTCGGCCTCGGCAATCCCGGACGCCAGTATGAAGAAACCCGCCACAATGTCGGGTTCATGGTGCTCGACCGGCTCGCCGCCGCCTCCGGGGCGACCTTCCAGTCCACCCCCAAGTGGCAGAGCCACCTCGCCAAGCTGCCGGAATCCGGCACCCTCCTGCTCAAGCCGCAGACCTTCATGAACTTGAGCGGCCGGGCGATCCAGCAGATCCTCTCCTTCCACAAATGGACGCCGGAGCAAATGCTTGTCATCTACGACGATGTCGCCCTCCCGCTCGGCACGCTCCGTTTCCGCGAAAAAGGCTCCGCCGGCGGCCACAACGGCATCAAGTCCATCATCCAGCACCTCGGCACCGACGTCTTCCCCCGCCTCAAGCTCGGCATCGGCGGCAGCCAGCCCGGCGAAATGACCGGCCACGTGCTCGGTAAGTTTTCCCCCGACGAGCGCCCGCTTCTCGAAAACATGCTTGCCACCGCTGTGGATGCCGTGCAGCTTTCGCGCTCCCAAGGCATCGCCGCTGCGGCGCATCGCTTTCACACACGTAACAATCCACTCCCAGCACCAGATGAGTCGCAAATACCAAGGCCTGATCGTCCTTAACACCAAGTCCCTCGAAGGCACCGTCGATGAACTCGTCGCTTCCGTTTCCAAGGAATTCGAAGCCGAGGGCGCCAAGCTCGACAAGGTCGCCCAGCTCGGCCGCCGTGAATTCGCCTACGAATCGCGCCACCTGGAGTCCGGCCACTACGTCAACTACACCTTCCAAGGCGCACCCGACGTGATCACCAAGATCCAGAACCGCCTCCGTCTCAACGGCCACGTTCACCTTCAGCACTTCGTCCGCGTCGCCTAAGTTTCCACTCGCAGCTGCGGGTCTCAATTTCCAGAATCCCCCTTGTTATGGCCAATCTCAACAAAGTCATGCTCATCGGCAATCTCACCCGGGATCCCGAACTGCGCCACACTCCATCCGGCAAGACCGTTTCGGAGATCGGACTTGCGATCAACCGCACTTGGACCAACGACCAAGGACAGAAACAGGAGGAGACGACCTTTGTGGATGTCACCCTCTGGGGCCGCCAAGCGGAGGTGGTCCAACAATATGTGACCAAGGGCAGTCCCATTTATATTGAGGGTCGGCTCCAGTTGGACTCGTGGGACGACAAGGAAACAGGCAAAAAGCGGAGCAAACTGAGAATCGTCGCCGAAAATTTCCAGTTTCTTTCCGGCAAGCCCGGAGCCACGGGTGGTGGCAACAGCGGCGGCGGTTACTCCGAGCGCCCGCAACAATCCTCACCCGCCCCGCAACAACGCTCCGGCCCGCCGCAAGGCGCGTCCGCGGCACCTGCCGACGACTTCCAGGAAGACGACGACATCCCGTTCTGATTTCCTGAACCGCTCATTTTCTCCCAAGCGAGGCCGCGCAAGCAGCCTCGCTTTTTTCATGCCCTCATGGCTAGATGGGACTCACATTTGCACCCTCTCATCTCCCTAGCAGCTGCTTCCACCTGCCGACCTCCGCCGTGACGTTGGCGATGGACGGCGCGCCCGGATTCGTGCGGGCGGCGAGGGCGGTTTCCAGCGAGAAAACGTCCTTCGCATCCGGCCCGTAAGCAGGGTCGATGGCGGCTAGATCGAGCTGGTCGAGCGGAGTTCTGGTGGCGATGGCCTGGGCGACGGCTTTGCCGACGAGTTCGTGGGCGTGGCGGAACGGGACGCCTTTTTTCACCAGATAGTCGGCGAGGTCGGTGGCGAGCAGCATCGGATCGGAAGCGGCGGCCTTGCAGTTCTCCTCACGGAGTTCCATGGCGGAAATCATCTCGGTGTTGACGGCGAGGATGAGGTTCAGCGTGTCCACGGAGTCGAACAGCGGCGGCTTGTCTTCCTGCAGGTCGCGGTTGTAGGTGAGCGGCAGGCCCTTGACGGCGACGAGCAGGTTCATCAGGTTACCTACGAGGCGGCCGGTCTTGCCGCGGGTGAGCTCGCAGACGTCCGGGTTCTTCTTCTGCGGCATCAGCGAGGAGCCGGTGGTGTGCGCGTCGGATAGAGAGGCGAACGCGAACTCGGCGGTGCACCACAGGATGAGGTCCTCGCTGAGGCGCGAGAGGTGGACGCCGCAGAGCGAAATGACGAATAACAGCTCGGCGATGTAGTCGCGGTCGGCGATGGCGTCCATCGAGTTGTGAGTCACGCCGTCGAAGCCGAGTTCCGCGGCGATGGCGTGGCGGTCGAGGTTGATGGTGGAGCCGGCGAGCGCGCCGGAGCCGAGCGGGGAAATGTTGAGGCGCTTGCGGCAATCCGTGAGGCGTGATTTGTCGCGCTCGAGCATTTCCACGTAGGCGAGGAAATGGTGGCCGGCGGTGACCGGTTGGCCGCGCTGGAGGTGGGTGTAGCCGGGGATGACGGTGGCGGCGTATTTTTCCGCGCGGTCGAGCAGGGCTTTCTGAAGGCCGGTGATGGCGGCGAGCAGGCCGTCGATCTCGGTGCGGGCGTAGAGGCGGGTGTCGGTGGCGACTTGGTCGTTGCGGGAACGGGCGGTATGGAGTTTGGCGCCCGCCGCGCCGATGCGGCGGGTGAGCTCGGACTCGATGTTCATGTGGATGTCCTCCAGCGAGGTCTTGAACTCGAATTTCCCGGCTTCGATGTCCGCGAGGATTTCCTTCAAGCCGTTTTCGATCTGGGAAAATTCGTCATCGGTGAGCAGGCCGATGTTTTTTTGAGCCCGCGCATGGGCGATGGACCCGGCGATATCATGCGGGAAGAGGCGCCAGTCATAGGAGATGGATTCGCCAAATTGCTGGACGAGTGACGAAGTATCTTGGGAGAAGCGGCCTTTCCACATGGCGGATGAGTGTTTTTCGGATGAGGTGAAGCCGCCCGGATGGCGTGGCTCGCGAGGATTTGAGCCGTTACGCGGACGTATGAAAATGAGAAAGGTGAAAAAGCCAAACACGGCGGATTTCTGTTCCTGCCGGCCTGGGTGAAACGCGCTTACCCGCCGCTGCGGGTGTTGACCGGCGCACCGCGACCCATCATCTCAGTCAATTCGGCGGGGGAGCGGGTTCGAATGAATTTGAAAGTCAGCGGATCAAGACCTCGATTGGGAGACAGTGGTGGATGAGGTAGCTGCCGCGGTCGTCGTGGTGCCCGGTTGGCTGGGTGCGGCCTTGGGAATCGGTGGCACGTGCCATCAGCACGGTTTTGTCAGGTGTGGCGGGGACGGCCCAGGCATAGTCCCACAGCCGCCAGGTATTCGGAACGGACTCGCCGAGCAAACGCGCGTCGTTCCAGGTCGCGCCGGCATCGGTGCTGACTTCCACCCGGATGATCTCCACTCCGCTGCTGGTCCACGCCGCGCCGTGGACTCGATAGGGTTGCCCGGCAGCCACCGCCTCGGCGAATCCCGGCCGCGCGATTTGAGCCTTCACACGCATTTCGGTGATGGGCAGCAGCGTGGGCGAGGCGGATGCCCGCTCCCAGTAGGCGTAATCGATGGTCTGATAGTAGCCGTGATACGGCTCGCTGCTGACGACGATGCGCGTGAGCCATTTCACGGCCGCCATGCCGTACCAACCGGGCACGATGGCCCGCAGCGGGAAACCATGGGAAGACTCAAGCGGTTGGCCGTTCATGCGGAAGACGAGCAGCACGTCATTCATGGCCTTGGTGAGCGGCAGGCTGCGCGAGTAATGGATTTTTCCTTCCGGGCGGGGAGGTTCCTTGATCTCCCCGAGGTCCGCCCCGATTAGAATCACCTCGCGAGCCGTGGAGCGGACACCGGCGCGGGCGAGCAACGCGGCCAGCGGCACGCCGGTCCATTCCGCGGTTCCGACAGCCCCGCCTTCCCACTGTGCGCCGGCGCGTTGCGGTTCGAGAAACGCCCGGCCGTTGCCCGCACATTCCATGGTCGTGGTGATGGTGCGGGTTTCCATGGCGGCGAGTTCCGCGTAGGTCAGTTTGAAGGGGTTCTCCACATCACCCCCGATTTCCAGCCACCATGTTTTGGGATCGAGCTTCGGGATCGGATGATGGCAGCGGACGTAAAAGCGCTCGACCGGCGTGATGAAGGCATCAACCGAGGCAAAGGGCATTTCCAAATTCACGGGCTCCTTCTCCCGGACAATCATTCCAGCGGAGGGGAACGCGGTGGGGTTTGTCTCGTCGTGGGTCATGAAATTTGTCAGGTCAGCTGGGGAATGCGCGGTCGAGGAAATACAAGAAAGCGGTGAGCAACGCCGCGAAACCGAAGGCAAACGGCAGCCGCGGAAGGTGCAGCAGGTCCGGCAACATGAGTTTGCCCTTGTCGCCCCATATCTCGACCGTGCGCTTGAGCCAGGCTGACATTTCCGCGAAGAGATAAGAACCGGCGATGAGACCGGCGATGCCGAAAATCACATCCCAGCTTCCCTGGCCGAGCGCCGCCGCACCGGTGCCGGGACAATAGGCGATGAGCGCGAACCCCGCCCCGAAGAGCGAACCGCCGATGACTTGCGCGCCGATCCGGGTGGGCTGGAGATGGAGATTCACCTTCGCGAAATGGTGCAGCGTGAAGACGCCCACCATGCCCACCACCACCGCGGACATCATGATTCTAACGACGGTGTGGTCCTGAAGCAGCAATTGACCTAGCAGGACATTGTATTTCCCCACCCCGCCTTTCTGCAGCAGGAATCCGAAGGCCAGGCCAAACAGGATGGCACCCGCGATTTTTCCACCGCCCATCGGCTTGGCGGGCGACTCGCCGGACTGCTTCACGATTTCTCCGGGGTCGATCATAGGACGGTGTAGAGCAACATGGCGGTGGTGATGGCCGCGATGAACATGCAGATCACAGTAAGCCATGAGCCGGCGTTAAGCTGGAGCGTGCCGCTGATGCCGTGGCCGCTGGTGCAGCCTCCCGCCAGACGGGAGCCGAAGGCCATCAGGACGCCGCCGGCAAACCCGATGATGCCACGCAGGGCCATGCCGTCGCCGAAGCGGTCCACCCACATCGGGTGCAGCCATTCGTTGCGGATCTCGCCGCCGGTCCAGGCAGCGATAAATCCACCGACGATGGTGGAGATGACGAATACGAAGCCCCAATTCACGCTTGGCGGATTGCTTTTGAAATAGGCGAGCGATTCCGTGTGACGCTTGGCAACAAGTTTACCGATATAGCCCGCGAGCGTTGCATAGAAGGAGGATGCTCCTATCGGTTTGTCGGAGAAATAGAATGTCAGCCACGAAAGCACGCCGATGCCCGCACCCACCAAGTAGGGGGACCACGCGCCACCGTCATAATCCCGCGCATCGACCCCGAAGTCGGCCGCGCCGGCGAGTGCGGTTAGAGACAGGACGATGATGATCACGAGCCGTTTCATGAGTCGCCTTTCTGGATGGGAAATTTGGCATTCTTCCATGCCTGCCAGCTTCCCGGGACATTGCTCACGCGGGTGAAGCCTTCCTGCTTGAGGATGCTGGTGGCGATGCTCGCACGGTAACCGCTGTCGCAATAGACGGCGACAGGTTGCTGCTTGTCGAGGCCTGCGGATTTCTCCCGAAGTTCCGGCAGAAACAGGTGGGTCGCGCCCGGCACATGGCCTTCCTTCCACTCTCCCGGGGCGCGGACGTCCACGATCTGGAGCGGCGTCGCGGGCTCCTTGATTTCATGCACCGTCACCTGGCCGACCGACTCTAGCGGATACCCGGCATTGTCCCACGCGGTCATGCCGCCGACGAGATAGCCGGCGAAGTTCGTGAAACCCGTGCGTAGGAACAGCGTGACGATTTCGTCAACCTTGTCGTCGCCATCGAGCACTAACAGGATCGGCATGTCGGGATCCAGCAGCCAGCCAGCCCAGATCGAAAGCATGGGCGTGCCGCCGATGTTGAGTGCGCCGGCGATGTGGCCGCCGCCGAACGCCAGCATCAGCCGGGTGTCCACGAGAACGCCTTCTTCCTTCGCAACCGCTTCCTGAAACGTCTTCGGCGGCAAGCCGGGCACGTGCGGCAAGTTTCCCAGGATCTCGGGACCCTTCGCGTTCACCTTCTTCATCAGCGGATAGTATTTCGGCACTGGCGGCGCGCTGCATAGGGCGTGTTCCTTGAACTTCTCAAAATCCGTGAATTGAAGATAAGGATTGAATTTCCGCTCGTAGCCGATGGTGCTTTGGAGGCGGTCGCCGATGTCCGCGCCGCAAGGCGAGCCGTGGCCGTGGGCAGGAAAAATCGCGACCTCGTCGGGAAGAGCGAGGAAGAATCCCCGGAGGGTTTCGAAGAGTTTTTTGGTGAGTTCCTCGGTCTCGCTGGAGCCCAACAGATCCGGGCGGCCCGCGGAATTTACAAACAGCGAGTCGCCGGTCAGAACCCCCCAGGGGCTCTCCGCGTGGTCCTTTTCCGCGACCAGATAGCTGACGTGCTCGGGAGTGTGACCCGGGGTGTGCCTCACCGTGACGGTCGATTTGCCGAAGGTGAATTGGTCGCCATCGGCCAGTTTTTCATGATCGAAGCCATAACGCGCGTCGCCCTCGTGACTGACGAATATTTTCGCGGATCCGAGCCTGGCACAGAGCTCCCGCGAACCACTGACAAGATCCGCGTGGATGTGCGTCTCGAAAATGTGGGTGATGGAAACCTTATTCCCGCGGGCAAGTTTGATGTATTTGTCCACGTCCGGCGTGGGGTCGAAGACCGCGGCGACACCGACGCTGTCGTCGCCAAGCAGGTAAGAGAGTTGGGCAATTCCTTCGGTCTGGATGGTTTGGAATACGAGGGCCATAGGTTTCTACGGTGGAAGTCGATCAGGGAAAGCGGGATTTCTCCGAGGGCAGTCATTGCATGCCACATGCCGTTCTGTTCAGATCGTCGTCTTAGCGGGCACCGGCGGTTCCGGCGTGCACTTTTTGAACCGTTGGGTGAGTGCGTTTTTCTGCCGGATCGTGCATTTTGACTACGGGGGCTTTCGACCGCCGGTCCAATCTCAGCTTTCAATCAGCCCGATGAGTCAAATTGACTGGACGAAACGGATTTCCGGTAGATTCTTGTCAACCATGACCCACATCATTCCCCTGATCAGCTCCGGCACCACCGGCCCCCTCGGCGTCCTTCATCTTCCGCGCCTCTGGCAAAAAGCCTCGCTCGGCGCGGCCGGCAAGCTCCACCCGGATTATCCGTCCTGCGGCCAGGGCTACGATCAAATGGTGCTCACCGCCCTCGGCATCGATAAGGCCGCCTTCGAAAGCTTCATCGTGGAAAACAAGCCGACTTACCCGCAATTCGAAGCCTGGGTGCTCGCCCAATCCGGCGGCTCACTCGATGCCGCCGCCGTCGCAAAGTTGAACGCCGCCATCACCGGTTACAACCACACCGACGATGTCCGCACCAGCATTCTCAGCGCCTGCGGCATCCCGGACGAAGGCAAAATCCTCGACGCCATCAACCTCAACAACCTCGACGATTGGCAGAGCTTCCACCAGGAAGTGATCGCGGGTTAATTTCGACTCCGAATCACCCAGCCCCGCATGGACTCGCTCCATGCGGGGATTTTTTTAATCCTGCAAAATCTGGCGTAACGCGGGGTAGTCAATCTTCGCATTGTGGCGACGGTCGAGCGGAAGTGAGTCCAGGAAAATGAGCCGCTCGATTCCGAAGTCTTCAGCGCGAGCCTCAATTTCACCGACCTCACCAGGACCGCATCTTTTCCCGACTACCAGCGTCCTGCGGCCCTCCCGGTCCAGAGCCGCCATCCGGATTTCCGGAAACGATTCCCGCATCGCGCACTCAATCGCGAAAGGATAGCACAAGATTTCACCGTGCATTCTCTCCGCACAGCGCCCAAGCAACCACAACCGGCCTTGAGGATCCATCCACCCTGCGTCTCCCGTCCGGTGCCAGACTCGTCCGCCGACATGAATCTTCGTCTCCTCATCGCCAATGCCACCGAGGTATCCGCGCAGCACGTGATCCCCGCTCACGACGATTTCTCCCGCCTGGCCGGCTTGGACTGCCAGCGCAGCGAATTCATCCTCCGCAAGCGGTCCCAGCGCCGTGCCCCAGTGATCGCGGATGATCCGCAATTCCACTTCATCCACCGGCACACCCGCACAAAGTCCCCCACCCTGTCGCGTTAGCGAATCGGTTTCCTCGCTCGCATCATCCGCCGGGAAATGCGCGATCGGTTCCGCCTCCGTGGAGCCGTAAACCGCGTGGATGCTGGCATCCGGCAAGGCCTGTCGCAATCGACGCAGCAGATCCGGAAACACCGGGGCTCCTCCGGTGAAGACCTTGGCAAACGCGGGTATTCCCATCGGTGAAGCGAGAAAGCCCTCGAAGAACGCGGGCGACGCGGCACAGCGTGTGACATGGAAATTTACCCATTGCGCGGTAATCGCTGCCACGTCGGGCGAGCCCGGTTTGGCGAGGTCCGTCGCCGCCAGCACACTCGTGAGTCCTGATGCCAGATTGGCCAATACGAACACCGGCAAGGTGATCAAATCCACCTCGCCCTCCGCGAAATCCAGCGCCTTCGACAGCGCCCGGTGCTGCGCTAACAAAAACCCATGACTCCGCACCGCCGCCTTCGGCTTGCCCGTGCTGCCGCTGGTGAAGGTGACCAGCGCCGCTTCGTCATCCGACACCTCAACCGCCGGAACACCCGCCGAATCCGTCCGCCATGGCTTGGCACCGGGGAACCATCCGCCGGAGCAAATGGAAAGCCGAAGCCCCCGCATCTCCGCCACCGTTAGTTTCAGGCACTGTGCCTTCCACGATCCGAAAAACGCATCCGGCATCAACCGCTGGCAGCAATGCGAAAGAAAATCCCGCCCGGCGGACGGGTCCGCCAGCATCACCCGCAGTCCCGCGTGGAAGGCGGCGAGCAGGATTTCATACAGCTCGATGGAAACCGGCTGGAACACCAGGATCACCTGCCCGCGCTTGAGCCCCATTGCCTGCAACTCAGCCGCCCCCGCGCCCACCCGGCGTGCCAGCTCGCCATACGTCACGGTGCCGGACGCGTCCGCTAGAGCCAGCCGCTGCGGGTGCCTCGCCGCCCGTTCCACCAGTAGCGAGGCGAGGTTCATAACAATTTTGAAAAAAGCGCGTAGCGGCGGAAGACCTCGCCGTGATGCCGGCCGGTGATTTTCAGCGAGGTGTTCGTCTCATGCTGGAGCGCGTGAATCGCCTCGGTGTAGCCTTTTTCCCACCCGATCCGGTGAAGTTCATCGACCAACAAGCTGCCCAACCCCGCGCAGCGCGCGTCCGGATCCACCGCCAACGTTTTCACGATGACCGCCGGTTTCTCCCCACGTGCCAAGGCCTCCAGGTCCGGAATCCCAAACACAAATCCACAGGCCACACCATCGCGTTCGGCAATTCTGACAAAATCCGGATCCACCCGTTCGCGGACTTTTCGATAAGCGTCCAAAAACGCCTCCTCCTCCAGCGGCGTGTAGAGAAAGTTATTCGCGAAACTCTTCAGGCTCACCTGATAAATTTTTCTCAGCTCCTCATCATACCGCGCCGGATCCAGTTCCCGGATTCTCACTCCGGATTGCGCAAACCTTGCCTTCAGCGCGGGTGAAATCGTCCCGTCGCCGTCCAGCGGAATCACCGATGACGAATAGTGGGATAACACCGAGAACCCCGCGTTTTGCCACCATCCCGGAACCTCCGGCGGATTGCGCGGCTCTAGCAAAAACGGACCCCGCCCGTTGCTCTCCACCACGAATCGATGTGGCCTCCACGTGTTGCCGTTCATCGGTCCGACCGCGATTCGGCAACCATGCTGGCGAAGATGGTTGGCAGCGCCATCCAATAACATTTCCGCAGCCTCCGCGTTCCCAGCCACGAAATTTCCGATCGCTCCGATTCTGGCACCATCCAACTCCGGCGTGTCCCGCCACCACAGCTCCGCGTGAGCGATCACCTCACCGTCCGGACTAACCAACTCCACCCGCACGTCCGATTCCTCGTGGCCTGGATCCTCGGTAAAATTCAGTTCGAATGATTTCATCACAGTAGAAAAGCGGGAGTCGATGCCAGCAGCGCGAGCAGACCTTCCATGATCCAAAGCCCGGTCACATGCCCGCGGTATCTTGAATGAATCGACCGAAAAAGCAACGTCACCAGCCACATCCCGCACAACGCGACCGCCGCCGGCAGAAGTAAACTGGCCCCTTCAGGCCACAGCCAGACCAGTCCGGGCAGCGACGCCACCAGAAATCCCTTCATCACCGAGCGCATCGGAGTCGCCAGCAGATGCGGCATCCACGTCCGCGTCGCGGTATCGAGGATCGCGAGTTGCGCCCCCATCGCGAAAGCCACTCCGACGAGTGCCACGGACATCGAAACTCCCTCGAACTCCGCCGCGATCACCCATGGCAGACAGGCGATCGTATGCGACAACACCGCGTCCAGCCGGTGGTCGAATTTCCCGGTGAGTCGATGCTTCCGTGTCGTCACCACATGACACACGAACACCGCCACCAGCGGCAGCGCGAACCGCCAGTCCGCGATGACCGCGCAGCCGTAGCCCAGCAGCACCCCGCCTAACAAAGCGCCTCCGCTCAACGTCGACCACCGCGATCCCACCAGCACGAGCCCGAGTAAAAGCGCGAGCACCACGAAGCGCCCGACCAGCCCCGGCATCTCCAGCGGCAGCAGCTTTTGAAGCATGAAAAAGCACCCCACCGGGATCACCAGATTGTCGAACCCCCGATCCGAAATCCCCTCCGCCATCATCGCCAGAATCCCCAGAATCACGCCGATCCACAGCGCGTGCGTCACATCCACCCGCCCGCCGAGCGCCAGTGGCAGAAAGCCGCAGAAAAACGCTGTGAACCAGAAAATCACCGAGCCCTCGACCGTTTTGAACCCTTCGCCCGAGCCATAGCGCCGCTTGCCCCAGCGCGTGCCGACCAGCGCTCCCGCCGCATCGGCGATTGTTAAAATCAAAATCGGAATCAGATAGAGATAGAGGTCGCCATCCGCCAAGGCGAACACCGCCGCCACCGCCGGTGCGAAAAGGACCTCACCACAGGACGGCCGCTCGATGCCATGCAGCGCCGAGCCCACGCCATTTCTCAGAGCCGGAAAAATCCGGATCAAACCCAACGGAAT
>JBEDKU010000572.1:0-5159 GCA_041172045.1 Verrucomicrobiota bacterium
CGCGGTGCTCGGCCAGGGAGCCGCCGACCTCTTCGTCTGGGCCACCAATCCGAATGCGGAAATCCGCCTCGCAAAACCCGGCTGGTTTTCCAAAACCGACAACTACCTATCACCCGCCGCCAACGCCTCCGAGATCGCAGTCGCCCCCGATCGCTCGGATTTCGGAAAATGGACCGATGTGCGCGATCTCTATTTCGGCAACTACGACGCGCTGGTGAAATACGCCTCGCCATCGCATCAGGAGGAATTCCTGTTGGAGCGTGACGACGTGGAGCCGCTCACCGCCGACACCCGCGAGATGTGGGAATACTTCGCGCACTATCCGGCCTTCTGGCTGGCCAAGACCGGCCGTCCCGCCGGCACTCCCGCCAGCCAGACCCAGCTTGGCATCGACGGACTGCGTTGCGACTTCGCGCAAGGCCTGCCCTCCGAGTTCTGGGAATACTGCATCAACAAAACCCGCAGCCTGAAGTGGAACTTCGTCTTCATGGCCGAGTCGCTCGACGGCTACCGCGAGGTCGGCGGGTCGAAGCGCCACGGCGTCGGCTACCGCTCGGCGCGCCACTTCGACGTGCTCAACGAAAACATCGTCTTCCACTGGCGCGACACCCACTTCGGCTATCCGGCCAACGGCGTCGGTACCGGCAGTGCGGGCGACCGCTCCACCGGGGCCACCTTCAATGCTTATAACAACCGTCGCCAGGCTTATGAAGGCGTCGTCCTGCTCAACAACCTGACGTCCCACGACGAGGTGTTCCCGTCGAACGACGCCTACGCGTTGATCCAGGCCTACGCTCAGTTAGGCGCGCTCGACGGCATTCCGATGCTGATGTATGGTCAGGAAGCCGCGGCGCAGAACGACTTCGCCACCTACGGGTTCTCCGGCATCGCGAACAACACCCGCACCTTCTCCCGCTACGAGTCGAACTTCGGGAAATCCATTCCTAACTTCAAGCGCTGGAACACGATGGCGAACGTCTGGCAGAACCGCGACTGGACCGCGCAGGATCTCTACGGCCGCATCAACCGTGCCCGCCTTGCCAACCCGGCGCTGCGTGGCAAGGGCGAGTATTTCCTCGCCCGCACCGGCGGAATCGGCATGGACCCGGGCATTTTCGCCGTGGCGAAATTCCAACAAGCCGGCCAGCCCGCCTCGGGCCAGAACGTGGTCTTCGCCTTCGCCAACACCGACTACGCCGCCTCAGCCAGCAGAACCGCCAGCTTCGACCTCGCCGCCAGCGTGCCCGGCGGCGCGAACTGGTTCGGCATCGAGCCCGCGAAAACCTACAACGTCACCAACGAACTCGCCGCCGATCCGGACGCCCTCGTCTGGCCCACCGACCGCACCGGCGCGGACCTCATCGCCAACGGCCTCACCGTCGTTCTTAGCGGCGCGGTATCCGGCATGAACCAGGCGCAATACCTCCGTCTCGTCGATACCACCGCCCCGGCGGACAGCGACGAAGACGGCATGCCCAACGCATGGGAAACCGCCAACGGCCTCAATCCCGCAAGCAATGGCGATGCCGGGCTCGACGCCGATGGCGACGGCCAATCCAACCTCGCCGAGTTCCTCGCCGGGACGAACCCGCAAAGTGCGACGTCCCGACTCGCAATAACTACCATGACCCGTGGACCCGGCACCGTCACGCTCACCTGGTCGAGCGTCCCTGGGAAATCCTACACCATCCAAGCCTGCGACGACCTCGCCGCGTGGCAGACCTATCAATCGTCACCCGGCGAGGCGCTGGTGATTCCCGCGACCGCCGGCAGCCAGACCACACAGGAAATCGCCACGCCGCCGCTCGAACCCAAGCGATTCTTCCGGGTGGCCGTGGAGGAGTGATCCGGGTTTCGCTTATCTACTCCTGCACCACCCTCACCCGCAGAAACCTCTTCCCCGCCCCGACCGCCGCGGAGTCCTTGACCGTTAGCACCGTGCGGTCCGCCTGATCCTGCGCGGTGACGACCTGCGCGTGGCCCAATCCATCCGTGGATTTCCAGACTTCCGTCCACGGTCCGGACAAGCCGTTATTGGCCTCCACCGCATAGGTCAGTCCTTGGGTGAATTTCCGCACGGGAAAAGTCAGGGTCAGGTATTTCGGGGCCGTTCCCGAGCTCCCTGGGAAAACCGTCTGGGTCGCCGAACCCGCCACTCCCGGGTCGCCGAGAAACGCGTATTCCTGAAGATTGTTCCAGACATCCGCATCCGGATTCTGCCCGCTCGCGCTCTGGCCGTTCGGAAAAGTGCTCCGCGACACCCAAGTGGCGAAAGTGTCGTTGATCGTGACCGCCACGGTTTGGGTGGTCGTGAGGTTGTCCAGATCCGTGGCGGTGAGCGTGACGGTCGTTTGTCCACCTGAGAGACCCACCAGACGAAGCAGTCCACCGACGATGCCCGCGGAGGCGACCGCGGGATTGGTGTTTCCGGTGACGCTGTAGCTGATGGTGGGAATGGTCGTGACCGAGTTCATCTTCACCAACTTGGTTTGATCCATCGGCGCGGGCATGCTGGCGACATTCAGCGGGAAATCCGTGAACGGTGTGGCGGTGGCACCGCCGTTGAGGAACAAGCTGTAGGTATCATTCGGCTGGTCGCTGATCGCTTGCGCCACCGCCATGCCATTGCCCGCGACCCGGCCGAAGACGGTGAAGCCGCCGTTCTGATAGTCCAGATTCGCCCGGTTGTCGCCGAGGCTGACGAAGAACTGGCTGGTGGCGCTGTTGGGATCACCGCCGAGCTTCGCCATGGAAACGGTGCCGAACTCGTTGGCGATTCCCGGTTCGTTGACCACCGTGGGGTTGGTGACGACGCTGTTGAAATCACTTCCAACGCCGGTGCCCTTGAATCCCCCGCCCTGGATCACAAAACCCGCGATGCTGCGGTGGAAGGCGACGTCGGAGTATTTCCCAGCGTTCACATAGTGCATGAAATTCGTCACCGTGGCCGGAGTCGCGGAGTTGAACAAAATGAAATCCATATCGCCGAGAGTGGTGCTGACGCGCACGGCGGATTCCGCCTCAGCGTCGGTAAAAGTGCCGGCCAGCGGCGTGTCGCGGATGGCTCCGGTATTCGCCGTCCATGCAGGAATCACCGTGCCGACCACAGGCGCTCCCGCCGGCGGGCGGACGCGGATGTGAAAGGTCTGGGTCAGGACACCACCGTTTGCAAAAGTCACCGAGTAGTTCAGCGTGTAATTCCCCAGCGCGGGATAGGCGCCGCTGAGAACGCCGGTGCTCGTATTGAAAGAAAGCCCACCCGGAACCCCGGTCAGCGCACGAGAGCTAACCGTGGAGCCGGTGACCTGGGTGAACGTGTGGGACAACGGCCCGCCCGGCGTGCCGGATGTCCCGGTCTTGCTGGTCATGCCGTCCACCGTCGCAGTCGCCGGATTGGATTCACCAATACCTTCTTCCACGGAACCCACAAAGGGTTGAACGATGAAATAATAGGTCTTCGCGGGCTCAATCGTCGGCGCGGTGAATTGATAACTGGTGACATTCGGACCCAGCGCGCCCAAATAAGAGTAACTGGCGCCGAAACCGGCATCCGCAGGTAGATAGAAAATATTATAGCCGGATTCGTTCTGGATATTGGGCCATGAGAGATTGATGGCGGTCTGCCCGGGGACCGCGCTGGCCGTCAGTGTGTAAGCGCCTGATGAGATGGTTGCGACGTTAGAGTATGCTGAAACATTCGGTCCCACAGGCGAGTCCGGAGTGGTCGGCTCGCTGAGCTTGAACGCCCGGACGCGGAACGAGTAAGTCGCAAGCGGGGCGATCAACTGGATGGACGTAAGAGACAGAACATTGGCGCCGACGGCTCCCAAATACTCCCAGGGTCCGGTTCCAATCTTCCTCTCGATCGCGAAGCCCAATTCCGAGATGGAGCCTTCTTCCCACCTCAGGGAGACGTTGAATGGATCAAGCGCCGTGACGCTGAAGTTGATGGGTTGATTCAAATCAAATGTCCCGACGGTGGCGACGTTGGAAATGGCGGAAAACTCCGACCCGTTCGAAGATTGAACGATGAAGCGAACCACCGAATTGAGCGGCACGTCCAACGCGATGCTTGCAATCCCGGTGGAGGCGATGCTGCCGGACCCGATCGGCGACAAGTAGGAATATGCCCCTCCTCCGACACTGACTTGAACGAGCCACTGTGTCTCGTTGGTCGAATTGTCATTCCAACTGATTTCAACCGTGGCCGCGCTCGCCGTTGCACTGAGCGCCACGGCCGCGCAGTTCGTAGGAGCCACCGGTGCCACCGCACGGGCAAGCAGGGACGTCCCCGAAAACGCTAACAATAACAGGAACCAAAAACGTCGAACCGCCGGAGAAAACATAAAAGTGAATGAGGAGCAATGGGTTGGGCGGGGAGAGATCAGCAAAACCGACCCTACCGAGTCAATCCCGCAGTTCCGCTCGCCGGACAGGATAGCCACAAAATCACTCTCCGCAAATCCTCCGCCAAGTTTCCTCCCCACCGCTTCACTCGTCCCTTCCCTCCCGCCGGATTTCGCTCTACTTCTCCGCCGTGCTTCGCTCGCTACGGTTGATGGATTTCCGATGTTTTGAATCGCTGGACCTGGAGGTCCCGGCGGGGGGCGCGATTTTGACCGGCGACAACGCGCAGGGAAAGACTTCGATCCTAGAAGCGTTGTGCGTTCTCGTCCGCCTGCACTCGCCGCGCACCCACCGGATGACCGCGCTCGGGCGCTTCGGCGGCAAGGGATTCGGCATCGCGGGAGATCCGTGGGGATCCGAGCGACAGGTGCGTTATTCCCGCGAAGGGTTGGTTTTGAAGGTGGATGAGGAAATCCGCGGCAGCCAGACGCGCTATCTCGAAGACGGCGGCTTGGTCGTCTGGATGGGCAACGAGGACCTCGAACTGGTCCGTGGCCCTGGCGAGGAGCGCCGACGTTACCTGGATTTCCTCGGCGCACAAATCGACCCGGCCTACCGCCGCTCGTGGTCGCGCTACCGCCGGGCGCTGCGGGCGAAGAACCTGCTGCTCAAGGAAGGCCGCCCCCGCGACGCGGAAATTTTGTCCTACGAGGAAATCCTGGTGGAGCATGGCACCGTCCTGATGGCGGCCCGCGCCCGGCTCATCGCGGAGCTGGCCCCGCTCGCCGCCGAGGCCCAGCGTGTGGTCAGCG
>JBEDKU010000573.1:0-3755 GCA_041172045.1 Verrucomicrobiota bacterium
GATTTGAAATGCGAGGTGATCGGCTACGAAACGCCCTGATCCGTCAGGACGGCCTCGGTTTTGGGGCACGGTCCCTGCGTGTTCTTCCCAAAGCCCCCCCCCGGACCGCCAAGCTCCGGAAGCGCTCCGTTGCCCGGCGACCTGTTCCAAAACCTCCAGCCCGGTTCTGCGGCGCAGGCTCAGGGCATCAATTTCAGCAGTTCCCTGGCCGCCTCTTCCGACGAGGCGGGATTCTGGCCGGTCACGAGATGGCCGTCCACCCGCACGAAGGAGCCCCAGTCGGGACCTTTTTCATAAAGCCCGCCGTTCGCCTTGAGCATGTCTTCTACCAGAAACGGCACCACCCCGGTGAGCCCCACGGCCTCTTCCTCGGTGTTCGTGAAACCGGTCACGCGGCGGCCGGAAACCAGCGGCTTGCCGCCTGCGCCCAGGGTGTGTTTGAAAACCGCCGGCGCGTGGCAGACCGCGCCGATCGGGCGGTCGCTCGATGCGAAGGCTTCGATCAGCCGCTTGCTGTCCTCGCTTTCCGCCAGATCCCACAGCGGTCCGTGGCCGCCCGGATAGAAAATGGCGTCGTATTCATCGGCATCGACTCCGCCCAGCGGGACGGTGGATGCCAGGGCCTTCTGCGTCTCGGCGTCCGCCTTGAAGCGGCGGGTGGCGTCGGTCTGGGCGTCTTCGGCGTCGCTCTTGGGGTCTAACGGCGGCTGGCCGCCCCTGGGCGAGGCGAGGGTGATTTGCGCACCGCCATCCTTCAGGACGTAGTAGGGCGCGGCGAATTCTTCCAGCCAGAAGCCGGTCTTTTTCCCGGTGTCGCCGAGTTGGTCGTGCGAGGTGAGAACCATCAGAATTTTGTGAGCAGTCATGGGATCGTGTGTTAGTTTGGTGGTGGAAAGTTGCCGACGCGGATGACCCGCTTGCCGCAGGCCTCGCCGCGCAGTAGGCCGGTGAAGGCGGCGGGCGCTTGTTCGAGCCCGTCGATGATTTCCTCGCGGTAGCGGATCTTTCCCGCCTCCACCCAGCCACCCATTTCGCGGGCGAAATCAGGGTAGAGGTGTCCGAAGTCCTCGAAGATGATGAAGCCGCGCAGGGTGATCCGTTTGCGCAGGACCTGCCCCATCAGCCAGCCCAGCCGGTCCGGACCATCAGGCAGACCGGTGGCGTTGTATTGCGAGATCAGCCCGCACACCGGCACACGGGCGGCGGGGTTGAGTTGGCCGAGCACCGCGTCGAACACCTTGCCGCCGACGTTTTCGAAATAGACGTCGATGCCATCCGGCGTGGCGGCCACGAGCCGCTCGGCGAAATCGGCGGATTTGTGATCCACGCACGCGTCAAAGCCCAAGGTCTCGACCGCATAGGCGCACTTCTCCGGACCGCCGGCCACGCCGATCACCTTGCAGCCGAGGATTTTTGCGATCTGGCCCACCGTGCCGCCCACCGGCCCGGTGGCGGCGGCCACCACCAGGGTTTCGCCGGGTTTCGGCTGGCCGATTTGCTTGAGACCGGCCCACGCGGTGAATCCGGGCATTCCGAGGACGCCGAGCGCCCATGAAGGTCGCTTCGGGGAGCGGCCCAGAGGGGTCACTCCCGCCCCGTCCGACAGGGCGTAGTCCTGCCAGCCATTGTAGCTCACCACCCAGTCTCCCGCGGAAAATCCCTCCAGTTTCGATTCCATCACCTCCGCCACGGTGCCGCCGACCATCACCGCGCCGATTTCGACGGGCGGCGCGTAAGAGGGGGCGTCGCTCATCCGGCCGCGCATGTAGGGATCCAGCGAGAGAAACTCGGTCCGCAGCAGCATCTGGCCGTCCGCCGGCGTCGGGATGGCTGCGGTTTCGAGCCGGAGGGTGGCGGCGGTCGGTTCGCCGTCGGGCCGCTCTGCTAGAACGAGGCGGCGGTTGGTGTCGGTGGTTTGTGCCATGGGGGAAATTTAACTAAGAGCCTTGTTCCCTTGCGCGCAACCCGACTTTTTCCCAGGGGCGCGCGACGGGGGGGGAGCAGCTCGGCCGCAGAACGCGGATTCCGTTTCGGTATTGCCGCCCACCTCGAATTCCAGTTGCCTCATTGCATGAACCAAAAGATCCGCCCGTTCGTTTTGATCGCCGCCGCCCTGATCGGCTCGCTTCACGCCGCGTCGCCATCGGCTCGCGAATTTGGCAGCGGAAGCGAGAGTAGCGGCGCGGAAATGCTGCCGAAACCCGCCATTCAAAAAGCCATGGCGGATTTCATCGCCGCCAAGGAAATCTCCGGCGCGGTCACGCTTGTCGCGGATGGAACCCACATTCTCCATCTTTCCGCCGACGGACTCGCCGATATCGGGAACCAGACGCCGATGGCGACGGATTCGATTTTCTGGATCGCCTCGATGACCAAGCCGATCACGGCCACCGCCGTGATGATGATGCAGGAGGAGGGCAAGCTTTCCGTGGATGATCCCGTTTCCAAATATCTGCCAGAGTTCACGGGCGACAAGGCGGGCATCACGATCAAACAATGCCTCACGCACTCCAGCGGCCTGAGCGATCTCAAGCAGGACGAGGTGAAAAACATCGCCACGCTGGAGGAACTCATGCCGCCGATCGTCGCCAAGCCACTGGTCTTCCCGCCGGGAAGCAAGTGGCAGTACTGCCAGACAGGCATCAACACGGCGGCGCGGATCGTCGAGGTCGTCTCGGGCAAGGCGTTTCCCGATTTCCTCCAGGAGCGCCTGTTCGATCCGCTCGACATGAAGGACACCAGCTTCTTCCCGGTCACGGAGCGGATCCCAAGGATCGCGCCGGCTTACAATCGGACCGCCGCCGGTGAGTTGGAAAAAGTGGATCTGTTCTTCCTCGACGGGAAATCACCTTCCGAGAAAAACCGTTACCCGATGGCCAATGGCGGCCTCTTCTCCACCGCCCCCGACTACGCGAAGTTCGCCCAAATGATCCTCAACGGCGGCGAGTCCGGCGGGAGACGCTATCTGAAAGCGGAGTCCGTCAAGCAGATGACCACCGTGCAAAGCGGCGACCTCGTCACCGGCTTCACCCCCGGAAACGCCTGGGGCCTCGGCTGGTGCGTGGTCCGCGAACCGCAGGGTGTTAGCGCCGCGCTCTCGCCGGGCTCGTTCGGCCACGGTGGCAAGCACGGCACGCAAGCGTGGATCGATCCCGTGAAAAAGCGCATCTATCTGCTCATGATCCAGCGTGCGGACATCGCCAACTCCGACGGCTCCGACATCCGCCGCGAATTTCAAAACGCCGCCCGGCCATGAAACTCCTCCTCATCGGCCACGGCTACCTCGGCCAGGCCATCACCCGCGAATTCCGTGAAAACGGCTGGGAAGTCGCCGCCACCTCGCTCTCCGGCGACAACGACACGGTCCCTTGCGATGTGGGAAATCCGGATGACGTCGCGAAGCTCCCGCAGCCGGATTTCATCGTCCACTGTGCCGCCTCCGGTCGCGGCGGCGCGGAGGCCTATCAGCACGTCTATGTCGATGGCTGCCGGAATCTGGCGGAGAGATTTCCGGGGGTGCCGCTGCTGTTCACCTCCAGCACTTCCGTTTACGCCCAGACCGACGGCTCGATCGTCACCGAAGAAGGCCCTGCCATCCCCGACCGCGAGACCGGCCTTCTTTTGCTGGCCGCCGAGCAACTCACCCTCGAAGCCGGCGGCATTGTCGCGCGGCTGGCTGGCATCTACGGCCCCGGCCGCAGCGTGATTTTGAAAAAATTCCTCAGTGGTGAGGCGGTGATCGAGGAGGACGGCCG
>JBEDKU010000574.1:0-2854 GCA_041172045.1 Verrucomicrobiota bacterium
TCGTCGCGGAGGATTTCGAACTCCGGGTGATCGATCATGAGACGGCCGTTCACGTCCTTGACCTTGCCGTAGATGCTCACCTCGTGACCGGTCGCCACGAGCTTCTGGATGAAGGGCATGTTGAACCAGCGGCAGGTGATTTTCCCCGAGCCGAAGACCCCGCCGGAGCCGTCCATGATGATCGCCTCGTAGAACCGCCGCCCGGGGCCGAAGTGCCGGAGCGAGGCGTCGATCACCGTGCCCCGCAGGCAGACGGCATCGGGCGAGGCTTGGTTGGGAAACGCGTCGAAGCTCCGGCGGTCCTCGTAGCGTTTCGGAAAATGGGCCAGCAACTCGACAGCCGTCCGGAAGCCCGCCGTGGTCAGCGCGAGCACCTCCTTGGGCGGAAGCAACGGCAAGGCATCCAGATCATCGTTAGCGGAAATCACCTCGGCGGGTTGTGGTTGGGGGCGGTTTTTCCGGTCAAATGCGAGGGTTCCACGGCGGCGATTTGATATGAGCGGGCGGCGTTTCATGCAACCCCGAATCGCTCCCGGAAATTTCAGGAATATCCTCGATCCCGGCTTGTGCCAGTGGCCGTCGCCTGTAATTTTGAAGGCGTATTGACTGATTTGAAACCCTCGCTCCCACCGGCGATGCTGGTCCACCACCCGTTCATTTTTAGTGCTTCACCTCTCACCCACTCCCCTGACCCTCTGGATCGGCATCATCGCTTTGGTCCTCGTCGGCGCGCTGTCCGTGATTTCATGGCGGCGCAGCCCGCACCCCCGGCGCACCGGCGTGCTAGAGGCCCTGCGGTTTCTCGCCACGCTCGCCGTCGTCATCCTGCTCTGGCAGCCGGAGTGGCTGACCACCGTCCACCCGGACACCAAGCCGCAGATCGCGATTCTGTGGGATGATTCCAGGTCGATGACCACCACCGACGCCGCGCTGCCTCCCGCCCTCTCCGACAAATCCGAAATCGTTTCCCGCGGCGCCTGGGTGAAAAAGGCACTCGCCTCCGACCTCTGGAAACCCCTCGAAGCCAATGGTGCGAACGAGATCACCGCCACCCCCTTCGCCACTCCGCCTGCGGAAAATGGCGCCGCCGCCGGCACCGATCTCTACACCCCGCTCAACGTCCTGCTCGACCAAAAAACCAATCTCCGCGCCGTGGTCATGCTCAGCGATGGCGACTACAACGTCGGCCAACCGCCCGTCTCCGCCGCGCAGAAACTCCGCCTCCGCGGCATTCCGCTTTTTCCGATTCCCGTCGGCAGCAAGGTCCGACTGCCCGATCTCGATCTCCTATCCGTCACCGCGCCCACCTACGGCATCGTCGGGGAAAACGTGCAGATCCCCTTCACCATCCGCTCGTCGCTCGACCGCCAGGTGCGCACCATCGTCCGCCTGCGCGACGAATCCGGCAAGGAGCGGACCAAGGACATCATCATCCCGCCGAATGCCGAGACCTACGATTCCATCCTCTGGCGCTTGGAAAAAGAGGGTTCCTCCACACTCGAACTCTCCATCCCGGTCGCCGATGGCGAGCTCATCGCCTCCAACAACTCGCGTAAATTCACCATCGCCGGCCGCCCGGAGAAAATCCGCGTGCTGATCATCGAGAGCCTGCCGCGTTGGGAATACCGCTTCCTGCGAAACGCCCTCTCGCGCGATCCCGGCGTGGAGCTTTCCTGCCTGCTCTTCCATCCCGCGCTCGGCGCCGGCGAGGGCAAGGACTACATCCAGGAGTTCCCCTCGAAGATCGAGGAACTCGCGAAATACGACGTCATTTTCCTCGGCGATGTCGGCACCGAACAAATCACCAAGGAACAATGCGCCCTCATCCGCGGCCTCGTGGAAAACCAGGCGTCCGGCCTCATTTTCATGCCCGGCTCGCAGGGCAACCAGTTCTCCCTGATGGATACCGAGCTGTCCGACCTCATGCCGGTGCTGCTGGATTTCACCAACCAGCGCGGCGTTTCGGAAGCCCTCCCCTCCCCGCTCACCCTCACCACTGAGGGCCGCGCGTCGCTGCTCACCATGCTCGGCAACAACGAGGAGGAAAACCCGGAAATCTGGCGTCGCCTCCCCGGATTTTACTGGCACGCCCCGGTCGTCAAGGCCAAGGGCGGCACCGAGGTGCTCGCCGTCCACGGCAACCACCGCGGCAAATACGGCCCGATTCCCCTGCTCGTCACCAAGCCCGCCGGCAGCGGCAAGGTGCTCTTCATGGGCATCGACTCCGCCTGGCGCTGGCGGCGCGGCGTCGAGGATCTTTATCACTATCGGTTCTGGGGCCAGGTCGCCCGCTGGATGTCCTATCAGCGGAACATGGCCGCCGGACAGCGCGTCCGCCTGTTTTTCAATCCCGAGCGTCCCGAGCCCGGCTCCACCGTCACCCTCAATGCGAACGCCTTCGATCCCAACGGCGCGCCGCTTAAGGAAGGCAGCGTCTTCGTCGATCTCACCGCGCCCGACGGCCGCACCCAGCGCATCGAGCTTCAGAAAAACGAATCCGCCTGGGGAGCCTTCAGCGGCCGCTTCAAGGTCGATCTTCCCGGAGCCTGGAAACTCCGCGCCACCGCCACCGGGGCCGAGGATAAACCGCTGGAAACCACCATCCTCGCCCAAGGCGTGGAGATCGAAAAAATCGGCCAACCCGCCCGCCCGGAAGTACTGGAGGAAATGGCCAAGGTCTCGCGCGGCCGCGTCATCCAACCCGAGCAACTCGCCGATCTCATCCGGGAAATCAACGCCCTGCCCGCGCCCCGCCCGCTGGAAAACCGCATCCCGCTCTGGTCGCACTGGGCGACGGTCGCGGCGCTGGTCGTCCTGCTGGGGATTTTCTGGATCGGCCGCAAGCTGAACGGGG
>JBEDKU010000575.1:0-10872 GCA_041172045.1 Verrucomicrobiota bacterium
CCGGGTAGCGGGGTTGCCAGCCGGCCTAGTGGCCGCGAAGTCGGAAACTTCCTCGGCGTCGCTGGCGGAGCCGCCGCCGGAGGAGCGCTCGCCAACCGGGCCGGCGGAGATCGTGCGGGACTCGGCAGCCGCACCGGCACGGCCCAAGGAGTCCGAGCCGAGCGTCAGGCGCAGCGGCCGCAGCAACGCGACAATTGGAGCGAGCGCTCCCAGAACCGCAACGAGCAGTGGAACCAGCGCGTCGATCAACGCAGCGAATCGTGGAACCAGTGGCAGGATCACAGCCAGCAGCGCCGCAATGATTTCCAACAGAACCGCGACAGCCGCTGGAACCATCTCGAAAGCGCGAGAAACGACCGCCAGAACTGGCGCAACCAGAACCGCGAGGATTGGCAGCAGCACCGTGGCGACATGTGGAACTACCGCTACGACCGCGCCGATCAAATCTGGGACAATACCCGCGATTTCTACGACGACTGCTTCGACGACCGTTGGTGGGGCCACACCGCCTGGGGCTACGGATCCGCCCATCTCTATCCGGCCAACCCTTGGTGGTGGTGGAGACCTGTCACCTGGGCCGCCGCCACCTCCTTCGTCTATGCCACGGCGCCGCCGCCGGTGTATGTCGATTACGGGACCACGGTGGTTTACGAGGGCGAGACCGTCTATGTGGACAACAAGCCGGTGCCCGCGGCGAAATATAACAAGCCGATCGAGGATCTGGCCGTCACGGTCGCGCAGCCCCCGGCACCCACGCCACCTGCCGAGGGCAAGCCCGCGGAATGGCTGCCGCTCGGCGTGTTCGCGCTGGCCCAGGAGGAAAAAGGCGAGCCTGTCATGTTTTTCCAAATTTCCGTGAACCGGGAAGGCCTCATCAGCGGGGGCTATGAAAACGCCATCACCGGAGACCAGAAGATGATCGCCGGGCAGGTGGACAAGGAGACCCAGAACGTCGCGTGGCGGATCGGAGATAACAAAACCACCGTGCTCACCACCACTCTCGCCAACCTCACCCAGGACGTCAGCACGGTGGCCATCCACTTCGGTGGCGGCCGCGTCCAGACTTGGTTGCTCGTCCGCATGCCCGAACCGCCGCCCGCCGGCGAGGCGACGCAAGCTCCGGAACTTGAACGCAAGCCGCCACCGGTCACCCCCATCCCGGTGAAAGTCGCGCCTTGATCGTATCCATCACACTGACAGGATCCTTGCGTGTTACTCGCGATTTTCATCTGCCTGTTGTTCGCCTACAGCCTGGTTTCAGGGAGGCTGGGAAAAACGGTGGTCACCGCTCCGATCATTTTCACCTTGGCCGGCGTGTGCGTGTTCCCCGCGCTGGGGCCGGCGGCCGGGCGGATTCATCCTGCGGATTTTCTGATGCTGGCGGAAATTGGTTTGGTTCTGTTATTGTTCACCGATGCGAGCCGCACGGATTTGAAGATTCTCAGCGACATCCGGGCGCTTCCCGCGCGGTTGCTGAGCGTGGGCATGCTGCTGACGATTCTGTTGGGAGCCATCTCGGCGAAGCTGGTTTTCCCGCAGCTCTCGCTGTGGGAGGCGGGGATTCTATCCGCCATCCTCGCGCCGACGGACGCCGGGCTCGGCCAGGTCATCGTCAACAGCCCGCTGGTGCCTCTGCGGGTGCGTGAGGCGCTCAACGTCGAGGCCGGGCTCAACGACGGGCTTTCGGTGCCGTTCATGTTGTTCTTCATCGCGATGGCCGCGGCGGGAGCGGGCGAACCGAGTTTTGCCAGATTCCTCGGCGAGCAGCTCGGGCTGGGGCTGGTGGTGGGCGCGGGGATCGGCTTGCTTGGCGGCTGGCTTCTCGCCGTCGCGAAGCGCTCCGGCTGGATGGCGGAATCCTTCCTGCAGCTCGCGGTGGTGGCGCTGCCGGTGTTCTGCATCCTTGTCTCCGAGCACGTCGGGGCCAGCATGTTCATCGCCGCCTTTACCGCAGGTCTTTTCGTGCAGGTCTGTTTCAAGGACGCCGGCAGGCACAGCGTGGAGTTTGCCGAGGAATGGGGGCAGATCCTCAATCTATCGGTGTTCTTCCTGTTTGGTCTGATCGTCAGCCGTGACCACGGCATGTTCGGCGCGGCCCCGTTCATCTACGCGCTGCTGAGCCTGACGCTGGTGCGGATGCTGCCGGTGGCGGTCTCGCTGGCGGGCAGCGGGCTGGACAAGGCCACCATTATTTTCATGGGTTGGTTCGGTCCGCGCGGCCTGGCCTCCATCGTCCTTGGACTGGTCTATCTGGAGCAGGAAAAACACCTGCCCGGGGAGTCTGTCATCCGCCTCGCGGTGATGGCCACGGTCCTGCTGAGTATCTTCGCCCACGGCCTGTCGGCCATCCCCGGCATCCGCCTGCTCGCCCGCCGGACCGGCGGCGCGTGAATTTCTTCCCAACCCCACAACACCATGAGCTACGATGACGACGACTGGCCTGACCAAACGATGGAGAACCGCCGGCTTTCCATTCTCAAAACCATCCGCCCCGCGACGCTGGAGGAGCTGAAACATCTCGGGGAGACACGTTTCTCCGTGGCGACGGATCCCTGGTGCATCCGTTACCACGAGTTCCTCCAGAAAAACGCTTCCGCGAAATTTTATCGAGCGGAAACCTCCGAGGGCGCGGAGATCATCTATTGCCGCGACACCGGCCACGGCCTGTGGTTTCTGCCGGGCAAGGGCATGGGGATCATCCAACCCAGAGGCCTGCAAATGCTGGCGGAAATCGTAAACGCGCTCTAGCTGGTTTTGGCGGATCCGACTTGTGAATCTCAGTCCCCGCCGGTCTTCGCCTTGCCGGGTCGCGGGAAGACGTGTGTGCGCTTCGCCCACGCTTCCCACTTCGCGGACATTTCCTCCACCCGCTTGGGTTGCGATGCGGCAAGATCCTTCAACTCCACACGGTCGGAGTCCATGTCGTAAAGCTCCCACGGCGCGGCGGCGAGCGAGACGAGTTTCCACCTGCCCTCGCGGATCGCGCGGTGGCCCTCGTGCTCCCACGCTAACGTGCGGGGAGGCGATGAGGCGGGCGTAGTGGGAGAGAACAAAGGACGCAGACTCATGCCTTCCATCGGGAGTATTTTGTGCCCGTCGAACTCCGCTGGATATTCCGCACCCGCCACGTCCACGCACGTCGCCATCAGATCGATAAGATGCGCCGGTTCGTGCCGAATGCCTCCCTTTAACGCCGCCGGCCAGTGCGCGATGAGCGGGTTGCTGATGCCGCCCTCGTGGCCGTTGTGTTTGTGGAGTCGCCACGGCGTGTTGCATGCGTTGGCCCATGCGGAGCCATAGGCGGGAAACGTGCCGGCCTGGCCCATTCTTGCGAGATCATCGCCGCGGTAGAGCTTGTTAGGAACTGCCTGCGTATTTTGGCTGATGCCGGTGCCGGGTATGGGATCGGGCGTCGGCAACAGATCAAATCCGAACGGTTCCCACTCGGCGCACGCGCCATTATCGCTGAGGAAGAGGATGAGGGTGTTTTCGAGTTGGCCGCTCGTGCGCAAGTCGGCGAGGAGGCGGCCGATGTTGCGATCCATGCCAGTGACCATGCCGGCGTAAACCGCCATGCGCCGCGCGAGATCGGCGCGGCGCTCGGCCGGGAGTGAATCCCATGGAGGATTGTTTCCGTCGGCAGTCATCGAGCCTTCACGCGTGGCGGCGGCGGGGTGCGGGATCTTGCTGCGTGGTGGGAGCGTGGTGTCCTTGTCGATCAGGCCGATCTGTTTCTGCCTAACGAGACGTTGCTCGCGGATCCTGTCCCATCCCTGCGCGTAAAGTTCCGGATAGCCCGCCATATCGTCCTTGCGCGAGGCGAGCGGGAAATGCGGCGCCTGATAGGCGACGTAGAGCAGCCACGGCGCGCCGGACTGGCGCATGTCCGCGACGAAATCCAGCGCATGATCGGTGATGGCGTCGGTGGCGAAGAATTCGCCGGACTTGTAGGCGCGCTGCGGTTTCCCTTCGGGCAGACGCGTCATCATGCGCGGTTCCCACGAGTCCACGCCGTAGCCGCCGACGAATCCGTAGAAGTCATCGAAGCCGCGCAGGGTCGGGGTTTCGTAATCGCCGACGTGCCACTTGCCGACGGCGGCGGTGCGATAGCCGGCGGGCTTGAGCACTTGGGCGATGGTCACGCAGCTCTCGTTGAGCGCACCGCGATAACCGGGAAATTTTTCCTGTGGCGTTTCCGTTCGTTTCGGCGCCTTGCCGGACGCCATCAAACCAACGCCCGCCTGGTGCGGATAGAGCCCGGTGAGCAACGCCGCGCGCGAAGGGCAGCAGCGGGTGCTGTTATAGAACTGGGTGAAGCGCAGGCCACCTGCGGCGAGCGAATCAAGATGCGGTGTGCGGATCTCGCCGCCGTAACAACCGAGATCCGACCAGCCGAGATCGTCGGCGAGGATGATCAGGATGTTCGGTTTCGCGGGCGCGGCATGGGTCTGATGGGTTAGTGTGCAGTAGCTTGTGATCAGGGCTGCCAAGGAAACCCGGATCATTCGCTTCCGCCCATACCGTTTCGCAGCGACCATCTCACTCGTGATCATATTCGTAGGGGGTGTCATCTCCAGCCGGCAGATGGGCGTGATAGAGATACATGGCGCCGTAGGTCCAGTTCTGTTTGGGCATGCCCGGGAAATTCAACCGGTCCATCATCAGGGCGAGGTAGCGCGCCGGGTAGCCCTCGGGCAGGGGAATCACATTCGGCCAGATGCGGGTGCCGGATTGATCATTCCAAGGCGGCAGGTGGAGATTCAACTCACCCGCAGGCTCAAGCCCCGGATAGGCGAGGATGTAAACCTTGCGGTCCGCGCTGCCGAACATGGCGTAGCGCTTGGACCCGATTTTCTGGATCGAAGTGCCGGTGCTGTCCATTTCAACGGGACCGCTGAGTCGGGTGTAGCCATGGTCCCACGCAGCCGATTCCCAGACGCTGGCGCGGAATTTCCCGTCGTGTTCGGCGAGCAGCATGCGCCACTTGCCTGCTTCCGCGTCATAGATGCCATGAGGGTCCTCGTGCATGCCGGGTGGCAGGCCGATGGGTTTCGCGCGCATGATGGAGAATCCCTTGCGGGGATCCCGCTTGCTGGAAACCGCGAGCACGGCCTTCTGTGCGCCTTGCGCATCATTTCCGTAAGCGCTGAATCCCACCGTCCAGCCGCGCCATTCCTTGGAGGCTTCATCGTAAAACAAGTGCGAGGCGAGTTCGTTCCGGAGCATGCCGTCGCCCGTATCGAACGCGATGATGCCCTCGAACTTGATATCGAACACCGATGGATTCATCGAGAAAACGCCTTGCATCGGGTGCGGCAGCGCCCGGCCGCGCACCGTCATCGTGAACCACAAGCGGCCTTCGTCTAGCAGAGGCTCGCCATCCGGCCGGGTGATGGCGCGGATGTCGGCCTGGCCACAACCCGGTGACAAGGCGGCGGTCATTTCACCGATGACCACGGAAGCCCCGGCGCTGAGATCGCTGTGGAGACAGAACTCGAATCGTTGCATCAGGGACTTCTGCCGAAGTTCGAAGTCATTGGAGAAATCCGGGTAGGCAATGAGGTGGGACTGGCCGTTGGTTTCGAGAAAAAGGTTCACGCCGACCGCGAGCATCTGGACCCGAAAACGAAGCGGGAAAACAGGCTTCACCCCTTCCGGCAAGGGGTAGTCCTCACGCGCGACTTCCTTGCCGTCCTTCACGACCACCCAGCGGATTGCTTTACAGTTGCCGGAGGAAACCACCAGCGACGCGCCGATGCGGTTTTCCTGCGCGGAGTCCCGGAACAGGATGCCGACTTCTCCCGAGCCGCTGAATCTCTCCAACGAGATATCATACGATGCGAAGGGATTGAATCCACCGATCCAGCGGTCCGCCCGGGACGGCTTGTCCGCACTGATTCGCAGCTTCCCCCCATCGATCTCGAACTTCGAGTCACCGCCCGGCGTTCCTACGAGCGGATGCATCAGGTCCAGCCCGACGACTTTTGATGGATTGAAACCGGCGAGAGGAATTTCCTGGTTGCGGTCAAAGATCATCCGTTGCGTCGCCTGGCGGCGGAATTCCAAATGCTCGGGAGTCACCTCGGCTCGCGCCATCCCTGACATGATGATGGAAAGAACAAGGCGGACGGAATGAGATAGAGAGGGGATCATCATGCTAGATCATGGATTGATTCAGGAAGTTCAAGGTCCCGGCACGCTGACGGGGTTCCAGGTGAAGCGTGATGTTACAACTTGATGGACTTGAACTCGCCGAGCGAAATGGATTTCACGCTGTAGTCGAACATCAGGGTGTTCCGGAAGTCTCCATGAGGTGGCACCTTCGGGGTTCCTGTCGAGGCGGTCGAGGGACGGATGATCTGGTCGGTTTCCGTGATCCAGGGCTTCCCGCGTGTCTCTCTGGCAGACAATTGGAGAATGGTCATGGGAGGGGTCTTGTCTCCGGAACTGTTTGGATTGTAGTTGCCCATCGGATAGAAGGTGGTGCCTGTGATGGCGTCCGTCTGCTTGGCATAGACGACATAGGTCGGCTGTGACCTGCTCTTCGGGTTTTTGGCATCCGTCTTCGCCGCAGGATAGTCAAGCGCGGGAGTGTAGAACATTCTTGGCTGGGGATTGTCCGGTTGCGGCACGGATACCAAATACTCTTTCAGGCACCAGCCAAGCTGACCACTGGCAGAGTTGTTTTGATAGCGTGGATAGTTGTCCGTCAGAATCGGACCTGGCAGGGTGGAATTGTTGTCACTGGCGTAAGTCGCGATGGACGCCCCGACCTGGCGCAGGTTTGCAACGGAAATCGCGCTGCTGGCTCTTTTCCGCATGTTGGTCGCGAGGGGAAACAACAGACCAGCCAAGACGGCGATGATGGTGATCACGACGAGAAGCTCCACCAGGGTGAAGGCCGCTTGATATTGATGGGGTTTTTCTGGTTTTGTCATGACTCGTTCGTGGGTTTTAAAGATCCCTCCCATTACACGGCGCGGTAAGAACAAAGCTGACGCACTTTCGCCCGATTTGATGACGAAAGACTGCTGTGGGCTTTCTGAAAGAGGATTTCGGGGGCGGGACAGCCGACGTCATGGCGTATTTCGTGCCGACGTCGTGGGTAACATCGGCAGTCGCCCTGGCGCTCGGGGAAACGTTTTTCATTGCTTCGAGGGGAGGGCCGAACTGTGGACCGCGCTGCGCGTTCCGCCGATCTTGATGCCCGCTCCAGCGCGGCCGGGCACTGCGATGCCGGCCCTGAGCCGCCGCGCGAGCTGATCCTGATAGAGTGAAGGAGGGAAAAGCGTTCCGCCGAGGCCCTCGCCCTCGATGTGGTCCGCCGGGGCGGTGTTGTGCTTGGCGGGATCCTTGGTGAGTACTTGATCGACGGTTCCGCTGGTTCCGATGACATACCCGTAGCGGCCCTGCTCGGTGACCACCAGTTTGTCTGGGAAAGCGGTGCCGGAACCCGAGGTGTTCCAGTAAACGCTGTGGGCGGTCGAGAGACCATGACCGGTGGTGACCCGGAAAATCGCCTCGTAAAAACTGTCCGCGGCGCGGCACTGGTCCCACAGGTTCGAATGGCTGAAATGCATGTGGTTGTCACTGCCGTCGCCGCCGGCCGTGCTGTATCCGCCGCCGGAGCCGATGGCACGGCCGCTGGTCCGGTCCTCGCAGCGTAGAAACACATTTCCCGTGGTGCCCGAGTGGGAAACGACGAAGCCGTGGCGGCTGAACTCGGCGCTGGAGTCCGCCACCAGGCAATCATTGGAACTCTGCAGGCGGTACATGTAGCCGTTTCCAGCTCCACCCCCGTATTGCGGGCGCTGGAAATGGCAGTTTTTCACCGTGATGTTTTTCGATGATTCGAGCCGGATGCCGTTCGACGGGTTGTGGCAGGTCGCAGTGTTCCCCGCCGTCCGGAAGCTCCTCACATTCGACACCCAGCAGTTCATCGCGCGCTGGATGTCGATCACCCAACTGAACGCCACGTCGTAGGCGGCGGTGCCCGGCTCCTCGTGATCGGACTCGCCCCACTGCGATCCGGGATGCTGCACATTGCCGATTGAAAGATCCTCGATGCCGCACCCCGTGACGCGCCCGGAGAGTTTTCTCACCCTTGATTTGTCGCGCATCAGGCAGGTGTAGCGCATCGGGATATCGATCTCGATCCAGTTCTCCGCCGTGTTCACCGCCGTCACCAGCCGCCGGTAGTTCGCGGGGTCGGGGATGTCGGTCTTCGAGTTCCAGTAGGTTTGCTGCCCGTGTTCGCGGATCCAGGCGGCGGTGAAATCCCGGAGGATCTCGATTTGGTTTCCAGGTGCGAACGAAGATGCGTTGGCCAGATAGATGCGCTTGGTCGGGGTGGTGATGTCGGCGGCGATGGCGACGCTTGGACCCTCGGCGGGGTTCAGTCCGCGGATGCGGATGGTGGCCAAACCGCGCATCGCCACGGTGGTGCTGAGGAGAAACGTCTTGTCCGGTCCGCTGCCGCGCAGCACCACGTCGTTTCCGGAAATACGGAGCAATTCGCTGCCCCTGGTTTTCGAAATTTTGAAGGTGCCGGGCGGCAGGCTGACCACGCCACCGCCGGCTGTGCTGGCGGCATCGAGCGCCGCTTTGATCGCGGCCGTGCTGTCAGCCGCGCCAGTCGGGTCCGCGCCGTAGGTCCTCACGTCAAACACCGGCCCCCCACTTCGCGGAATGGCCGACTCGCCCCTTTGGTAGCCGGCGTATGAGAAATCCTGAATGAACTTGTCCTGGTAGAATGACGCTTTCGCCGGCGGCTGCCAATCCGCCGGATAGAGCACGCTCCGCCACGGGGCGTCCGGGCCGGGCGTGACCCGCACGGCGTCGAGTTCGAAGCCGGTGATCCGGAACGACGAGGCCGGATCCGCCGTGGCATTGGCGAAAACGGCCGCCACCTCGGCATCCGCGCTGCCGCCGTTCACCAGGAGGCCAAGGTCGCTGACATCGACCATGCCATTCGATGTGCCGGTGATGCGCCGCGAAGGGTTGTTGCGATTGAGGATGGTGAAGGATTCGTCACCGTCGATGAACTCGAAACCGATGCCCGTGAGCTGCCAGGCGCAGCCGGGCTCAAGCGCGACCGCATGGATGCCGATCAGGAATCCCTCCGAGCGGTCGATGCCGTTGGTGCCGCCGCGCACCCCGAGTTTCCCGGAGCCATCGCGGTCGATCAAAGCGTCCTTCATGCGGGCACCGGAGCTTGAGGTTAGACCGACGGCATCGATGGTGAATGAAAATTTCCGATTGAATGCCGCGCTTGCGGATACGCTGCCGCTCGCCGTGAAATCCCCGTTCGCCGAGGGAGTCCCCGAAGCATCGACAGCGATCACGGTGGTCGCCGCGGGTTTTCCCTCTGTGCCGGCGATCGATGCCAAAACGATCCGGGCGTCCAGCGAGCCGACGGGCGTGGCGCAGAGAACCAAGCCGAGCATTCTTCTCAGGAGGGAATGGTGGGAAATGCCTGGGTTCTTCATCATGCACGCACGCAAAGGAGTTTTCGAGTCAACTCCTTGTTCGAATCGTTCTTCAAGTCGGGTCACTCTACAAGGAACTTGTGGATCATCCGATGCTGATAAGTCTGGCCCGGGCGCAGAACGGGAGATGGAAAGGAGGCCTGGTTGGGAGAGTCGGGAAAGCCCTCGCTCTCCAGGCAGAGAGCGGTGCGCTTGGCATACTTCACGCCGCCTTTACCAGTTACGGTGCCATCGAGGAAGTTCCCGCCGTAGAACTGGATGGCAGGCTGGTCGGTGGAAATTTCCATCACCCGGCCCGATGCAGGATGTTTGAGGCGGGCCGCCAGTCGCACGCCGGCGCCCTTTTCCAACACCCAGCAATGATCATAGCCGCCGCCAAACTTCAGCGCCTCCGTATCCGCATCCAAGCGCTCACCGATGACCCGCGGCTTGGTGAAGTCCATCGGGGTGCCGGCGACGGGTGCGATGGCACCTGTCGGGATGAGGCCGATGTCAGTGGGGAGGAAATGCGGAGCGGCAAGCATCAGCTCGTGATCGTTGATGGTGGCGGCTGGATTTCCTGATAGGTTCCAGTAGGAATGATGGACGATGTTGAGGATGGTGGGTGCATCGGTGGTGGCGCTGGCTTCCCATTTCAATTCGTTTGCGTCGGTGAGAGTGTAGGTGACTGTCACGTTGAGATTGCCGGGGTAACCCTCTTCGCCGTCCGTGGAGAGGTAGCTGAACTCCACTCCGTTGTCGGAGGTGGCGCGGCCGGTCCAGAGCACTTTATCAAAACCCTTGAGTCCGCCGTGAAGGTGACAAGGGATTCCACCGGGATCGTTGTTGGTGGCGAGGGTGTGGTTCTTGCCGTCGAGGGTGAATTTTCCGTCTTTGATGCGGTTTCCGAAGCGGCCGACGGATGCGCCGAAGTAGCTGGTATTGGTGAGCCAGCCATCGAGCGTGTCGTAGCCGTGGGTCACGTCGGCGGTTTTTCCGGATTTATCAGGCACCTCCATGGAGACGAGGATGGCGCCATATTCCGTGACCCGGGCTTTGAGGCCGTTTTTGTTGGTCAGGGTGAAAATGGCGACTTCGCGACCATCAGGCATGGTGCCAAACAGCTCTTGTTTGACCTCTGAAGCAAGCCCTTGGCAGGCGACCATTCCAATGGCCCATGTGCTGATGATGATGCCGATATTGTTCATGAATGTTGGTAAGTGATCGATCAGCAGGAACGCCGGCGGCGCAACAGGGCGAGGACGCCAACTCCACCAAGCAGGGCGGCGACATTTGGCTCGGGGATGACGGTGAGACCGAGCACACCGGTGGACTGGGTAAACTGCCAGGTGTTGCCGCCACTGGTGAGATCCCAGATTCCATTGAGGTCGGCATCCAACAAGCT